>NZ_JAVTWC010000058.1:58242-67841 GCF_032229445.1 Tahibacter sp. | reverse complement strand
GCCCTGCACGGTGCTCGATCCGGCCGGCAGCGTTGCCGGCACCGTGCGCATCGACGGCAACCCACTGCCGCAGGCGCCGAAGAATGTCTACAACCTGACCGCGCGCTACGGCATTCCGATGGGCGGCGGCGAGTTCTTCGTCTACACCGACTGGGCCTATTGCAGCAAAGTGAACTTCTTCCTGTACGAGTCGGTGGAGTTCACCGGCGGGCCGCTGCTCGAAGGCGGTCTGCGCGCCGGCTACGACTGGCACTACGGCGACTACGAACTGGCCTTGTTCGGCCGCAACATCACCGACGAGGAAGTCATCGTCGGCGGCCTGGACTTCAACAACCTCAACGGCTTTCTCAACGAGCCGCGTACCTGGGGCGTGGAGTTCAAGGCGCGATTCTGAAAGCAGAAAACAGGGAAGAGGAGTGAGAAACGAGAGGGGCGCCGTCTCCTCTTTTCTCACTCCTCCGCACTCGTCTCTGCTTTTAAGCCATGAACCCCAGATTCGACGTCGGGAAATTGATCAGGTTCGGGAAGATCGTTGCGAGGTCGGTGTTCGATGTCACGCCCATCCAGCGCGCCAGCGTCGCCGCCATCTGGTCGACGCTCGTGGAGGGGATGGTCTGGCCGCGCGAGAAGCTGATCGCGTTGTTGAGGGTCTGGTCCGGGAAGGTGCCGTAGAGGCGTCCGCCGTTGACCGCGCCGCCCATCACGAACTGCACGCCGCCCCAGGCGTGGTCGGAACCATTGCCGTTGGAACTCAGGGTGCGCGCGAACTCGCTCATCGTGAACGCGGTGACTTCGTTCTGCGCGCCCAGCTCGCCGAGCGCGGTCCAGAATGCGCCCAGCGCCTGCGAGACGCGATTGAGCAACGCACCGTGACCGTTCTGGTTCGTCGCCATCAGGCCGTCATGCAGGTCGAATCCGCCCACGCGCACGTAGAAGATCTGGCGCTTGTGCTGGATCTGGCCGCTGGACTCGCGCGAGATCTTGATCATGCGCGCGACCATCTTGAGCTGATCGGCGAGCGAATTCCCGCTCGGGAAGACGGTCGTTACGTTGCCCGAGTTGTCGGCCGCAGTCAGCGATGAGTTCACGAGGTCGTAGAGGTCGCGTCCGCGCTTGAATGTGCGGCCGTACTCCTTGGTCAGCGGCGACGTGTTGGTCGTGTCGCTGAGCAGCAGGTCGAGCGCGCCCGCGCGCTGCGAACCGTAGGTGCCGCCGGTGCTGTTGGCGGCGTTGTAGATGTTGCTCAGTCCGGTCAGTCCGTTCGAGGACATCTGGTATGGGAACGTGCTCTCGCCGACTTCGAAGCGGTTGGAGCCGGCCATCGAGATGCACGGCGACAGAGCCTGATTGAGATTGTCGAGCCGCACGCGATCGGCGACCAGACCGCCCCAGCCCGTGTTCGTCGCCGTCGTACGCGCCAGATGCCAGAGGTTCTCCTGGTCGTTGTGCGAGTAGAGCTGCGGCGGGCGCAGCGCCGGCGAGGCGTTGTATTCCGTCTTAGTGATCGGACGGATCAAGGTGCCGATGTTGGGCAGGAAGGCCAGCTTGTTGGCGCGATAGATCGTCGCCAGGTCGCTCATGCCGCCCGGATAGGTCGCGTTGCCCGGGTTCACCGCGTACAGCGCGCCGGTCGCGCTGTCGGTGATCTGGAACTGGCTGGTCAGCGCGGCGCGGTCGATGCCCAGGCCGCCGGCATTCGTCGTGGCGTTGTAGATGCCACTGCGTGCGGCTGCGTAGACGCTGTGACGTGCGGTGTCGTAGGGCAGCAGCATGTTCCACGAATCGTTGCCGCCGGCAAGGTAGACGCAGACGAGTGCGCGGTAGCCGGCGACCGTGCCGGTCTGCGCGGCCAGCGCCGAACCCATCAGCTTGAGCTGGGGCAGCATTGCCGATGCGCCGCCGGCGCACAGCGTGACGCCGAGATTCTTGAGGAACTGCCGGCGGGCTTGCTCTTTCTGTTTCATCGCGGCAGTCCTCAGCGTTGCGTGGCGAATTCGGGCGACATGGCGGCGATCTGCAGCAGCGAGCGTGCTTTCTCGCTGGCCGATGCACCGTTCATGAAGCTCAGCATGTTGACCAGGGTCGTGCGCGTGTTGGACGTCATCGCGCCGTAGAACATGCGCTTGTTGACTTCGTCGACCATGGCCGCGGGCGTCGTCAGCGCGGTCAGCGCGGAGACGTTGATCAGCGGCCGGTCGGTCGGCGGATTGGTCATTCCGACGTAGTAGCGGAAGGTGTAGTCGGCCAAGCTGTTGGAGATCGAATACGTGGTGCCTTCGTTGATGATCTGCATTTCCGGCGCATAGAGGTTGGCGTCGGCGAGCGCGCCCGGATGCTGGTAGTCGGGCTCGTAGAAGTTGAACACGGTCGGCGCGCCGAGCGGACGCTGCGCGTAGCTGCCGGTGGGGTTGGTCATGCCCATGCGGATCTCGCCGTACTGGGTCGCGGCGGGCAGTTGGAAATCCCATGCGCGCAGCACGGCGGTCAGGCGCAGTAGCGGCTCGCGGATCTTGCCGAAGGTGGCCGGGGGATTCGCCGCACGTGCCTCGGGGTCGAGCAGGATCTGCTTGATCACGGCATTCAGGTCACCGCGCTCGTTGTCGCCGTTGTTGTTGAACTTCTGCGCGACGCGCGTGATGTAGGCCGGCGACGGATTGCTGGTCGTGAAGCGCTGGATTAGCTGGCGTGCGATGAACGGGCCGACGTTCGGATGCGAGGCGAGCAGGTTGAGGCCGTCGCGCACGTCACTGGCGCAGCTCTGGCCGGCCGGGATCGTGCTGCCGCCGACGACAGTCTTGAGCGTCGTGTCGTGCTCGGTCGCGACGCAGGACATCGGCTGGTAGGTGTTCGTGCCACCGAACAGGTTGGTGCCGGCGTTGGCGTAGGCAAAGCCGGTGAAGACCTTGGCGTAGTTGCTGATGACGGCCTGGTCGTAGGTCGGGATGGGCTGGCCCGACTGCAGCATCGGCGAATAGTCGAGGTTGCGCTCGACCGTGCCGATGGAGAACAGCTGCATGACTTCGCGCGCGTAATTCTCGTCCGGTTCGCGGCCCGTTCCCGCCTTGCGGTTGCGGAAGTGGCTCAGGAACTTGCCCATCGACGGGTTGTAGGTGACCTCGTCGAGCAGGGTGCGGTAGTAGCCGAAGGCATTGCGCGCGAGCAGATCCCAGTACTCGCTCATCTGGATCGGCTCACCGCTGATGCTGCCGTTGGTGTCGGAGATCACGAAGATCTGCGACAGCGCGTAGGCGGTCTTCTGGCGCAGCTGGTCCTGGCCCGTGGCGGCGGTATGGAACCAGCGGCTCATGCGCTGGTTCTGGCCGATGGTATCGCCGGTGGCGGCGGCGACCATGGCCGCACTGACCGCTTCCATGTGCGGGCGCGCGGCTGTCATCGGGACCTGGTTCATCTGCTGGTGGATCCAGGCCGAGTAGCCGATCGCACGCACCCGGGCGATGTCGGTCAGGCTGGGGCCGAACGTGGCCTGGGTCAGGAAGCGGGCGGCTTCGGCGTCGGTGGCCGGCACATCGGTCGGCGCTTCGAAACCGGCTTTGAAGAAGATGCGCGCCTGCGCGGCAGGTGCGATGAAGGCGGCGCACAGGAGCAGTGCGCCGCAGCGGCTGGTCAGAGACATGGCGTTTTCCCCGGAACTGGCGGGTAGACGTTACGCTGGCGCGAAATCCCGCAGCGTGACCGTCAGCACAGCGCGGATGAAACACCGCTGAACGGTAGCGGTTGACCTACCCTGCGGTAGACGGCATGACTGCGCGCAACAGTCGACTTTCCTGCAGCGACACATAGTGACGTTTTTGGTCGCTGCGACCGTGCTTTCCGCTCTCGCACCCCGACGCTCGCCGATGCGGTGCGCTTGTCGTCGTCGCCCACAGCAAGCGAAGGGCCGCGTCGAGACACCCGATATGTCCCCACCAGGCGACGCGGGTTCGCGGCGGTGCGTCGCCGCATCCCGGCAGCGATCGCGTTGACGAACGGCACTATTGCCGCTGCGCGCCGGCACCGAACGACGCAATGTGGCGTGTCCCGGTCGTCGCCTCCCGGTCGTCGCCGCGCGTCCGCGGATCCGTTGATCGAAGATGAGGATCACGAAGGGCGGCCCTGCGATCCATCGCCGCGCCCGGATACGTCGCATTTTTTTACAGATGTTAATTTCGCGTCGTCGACGACAGGCGCTACAGAAATACTTCGCGTGCAGTCGCCAAAAACAGCAGGATTGATGATTCCGAGTGGGTTAAAGCACGCATCGTTCGTCCTCGGCGCGGAAAGATTTCGTCACGATTGGCTACATCGCTTACCGTATCCACTCAACAGCCAAGTCCCTATCATCGATACATGAGTTCAGGCTCCGCCGCGCTTCAGCCTTCGCCTTTGCACGTCGTCATCGTCGAGGATGATGTGGAACTGCGCGACGCCATTCTCGCTCCCGCGTTGCGCGCCGACGGCTGCAAGGTCGTGGGCGCGGGCAGTGCGGCCGAGCTATACCAAGCGATGTTCGAGCGCATGCCCGAGGTCGTCGTGCTCGACATCCGTCTGCCGGACCAGAGTGGCTTCGAGGTCGCGCGCTATCTGCGCGAAAACTCCGACGTCGGCATCGTCATGCTGACCGGCCGCGTGACGACGGCCGACCGTGTGCGCGGCCACGATCTCGGCGCCGATGCCTACCTGACCAAGCCCGTCGATGCGGCCGTCGTCTGCGCGACGGTGCGCAGCGTCGCGCGCCGACTCGCGCCTCCCGACCGCAACGCCGGCGGCGCCTGGGCGCTCGGCGCAGATGGCTGGCGCCTGAGCGCGCCGAGTGGCGTGACCATCGATCTCAGCGCGACCGAGCGCGTACTGCTGCAACGGCTGTTCGCCGGGGCGAACACGACGGTGCTCCGCGAAGCATTGATCGCCGTGCTCGCCGACGATGCCAACGCCTTCGATCCGCATCGCCTCGACATGGTGATGCACCGCCTGCGCCGCAAGTTAGCTGACGCTGGCATGCCGGTCCTGCCGTTGCATACCGTGCGGGGCGTCGGCTACGTGCTGGTGCCGCGGGGATGAGGCAGCGGTAGAGACGATCCGCCGCGGGGTGCGGCGATTCCTGTCGATCGGACAGAACACAGCAAACAGTCGGGAGTGGATATGTCTGGAGATTCCGCGGTCACGCGCGTCTGGCGCGGCTGGCTCAATTGGCTGCGCAACGTACCCGCTGCGGACGAAGTGGACCGGCGCAATGCACCGACCCTTCAGGTCGTGCTGCTGATGCTCGCGCTGCTGCCGCCACCGCTCTGGTTCTACCGGATGTTCTTCAATGATCTGCCCTGGCGCGCCTCGGAGACTCCGAGCATGATCGCGAGCCTCGGGCTCAGCGTGTTCGCCGTCCTGTGCGTCGTCCTGATCCGCAAAGGACGCGTTCAGCTCGCCCTGCGTCTGCTGCTCGGGGTCGTCGCAGTCCTGCTGATGCATGCCTATGCGAGCCAGGGAATGATGTCGAATTCCTACGAGCAGCCGATACAGGTTGCCTGGCTCGTCGTCGCCGGACTCATGATCAGCCGGCGCGCGCTGTGGCTGATGTATCTCTGGATCGTCGCCGCGTTCGCGGCCGGCACGCTCGTGGACATCAACAAGGCCACGACCGCGGACACCTGGCATGGGCTCACCTTGTTCGCTGCGGTCTGTGCGCTCGTCTTCCTGTTCGTAGCGGTCGTCGTGGACCGCAGCATGGCGGCGCTGCGCGAAAGCCTGGCTTCGGCACGCGCGCGCAGCGACGAACTCGCGCGCGCCAAGACGCGGCTCGAGGCGGAGATCGTCGAGCGCGAGCGCCTGTACAACCAGCTCGTGCACTCGCGGAAAGTGGAAGCCGTAGGCCGGCTCGCGGCCGGTGTCGCGCACGACTTCAACCATCTGCTGACCCTGGTCCTCGGCTACGCGGCGCGCGGCCTGGCCGCTGACGATGACGAGCAGATGCGCGGCGCACTGGCCGGTGTCGAATCCGCTGCGCGACGCGCGAGCGCGGTCAGCCGCAAGCTCACGAACTTCAGCCACCGCGGCGACGCGATGCCCGAGGTGTTCGACGTCGGCGCAGCCCTGATCGAGATGCAGCCCATGCTGCACCAGCTGTTCGGCCCCGACGTGCGCATCGCGTACGAACCCTCGGCGTCGGCGCAGCACGTCCGTATGGACCGCAGCGAATTCGAACTCGTCGTGCTGAACCTCGCCGCGAATGCGAACACGGCCATGCCCGAGGGCGGCCGCTTCGGCATTGCGGTGCAGGCGCTCGCGCCGGCGCGCGTCGCGCTGTCGTTCAGCGACACCGGGCGCGGCATGGACGAGGCCGTGCGCCGATGCGTGTTTGAACCGTTCTTCACGACGAGCGCCGACGGGCAGGGCAGCGGCCTTGGGCTCGCCGTGATCAGCGAGATCGTGTCGGTCTGCGGCGGCAGCATCGAGGTCGACAGCACTCCGGGTCGCGGAACCACGTTCCGTATCGAGCTGCCGCTGGCCGACGCGCTTCGCGATTCATCCGAGGCAATGCCGTTTGCGACGAACGCCTGACACGCCGCAGCCTGCGGCACAGGCTGGGAAAGAAAAATAACAATTGCAACACAGCGCTGGCGAGCAAGTCGCCGGCGCTGTGCTGCGGTCTTGCCGTTGCGCGCCCCGCATTCGCGATGCGGCGCGAACGTGCCCTTGTCGAAATAGCGAATTTCCTCGTGGTTTCCCTGGTTTTCCGCGGCGGGTCTAAGGCCGCGCCGTGTTCGTGCGCCGATTCGCAGGGTCGCTGCAGGCGACCTCGCGCGTGAGATTTCGTGAGATTGCGTGAGCACGCGCGCATGGCCCGCTACGGCGGAATTGACGATCCTTGGGCCCGATATCACTGCTAACAATGCAGCGATTGTTGCAATTCTACAAAGGGAACGATCTTATGCCGTCAACTCAAGCGGCCGGGAGTGTTGCGACACCCCGGCGACGTCGTAGTCCACGCGCATGGCTGGCGCTGCTGGCATTGCCGATCTGCACGGCTGCCTTCGCCGAAGGCAGCCGCTCACTGTATCCGAGCACGTATGACGCCGCCGGCTCGCGCGGCGTCATGGACGCCAGCAACGCCACCAACTTCGCCGGTGTCGCGGCCGGCAACCAGTTCCTCTACGTCTACGCGCAGGCCGGCGAGTACCTACTGGTCGGCTCGCGCAACCGCAGCAATGGCGGCGACGTCTTCGTCTACAACCCGCAGTCATTTGGCGCCAAGGGTTCGGAAACCATTCCGGGCACGGCCAACTTCAGCTGCAGCAGCCAGACCGGTCGCGGCACCATCGCCAGCCGCACCGAGGAGCTCGCCGGGCCGAACAGCGCCGATGGCACGGCCACGGTCGCCAATGGCTTCGCACCCTGCTGGTACGTTGCGCCGAGCACCGGCGTCTACGGCGTGCGCTTCACGGGCGCGACCGGCGGCGGTGCAACCAACACTGCGTCGGTCGCCACGCCGCAGGTGCTGACCGGTAACCTGACCTCGGCCTGGGACGTGACCGTGCGCGCGGGCGCCTCGTCGCTGACCGATCTGAACGGGCGTCTGTTCACCTACGCGTGGACGATCTACAACAACGCCAACGGCCGCCAGCTCTACAACGATCTCTACTACGTCTCGCTCGACGGCTATCGCTACCGGCAGAGCTTCCGCGGCCTCGATCCGAACCGCGCCGCGTTCTATGCCAATGCGGCCGGCTTCATCGACACCAATGGTTCGGCGCTGTATCACGACTACCGCGGCGCGAATCAGGCAGCGACGGCTGGGCCTTCGGGCACGGCCGGCGTGACCCCGCAGCCGCCGCAGTATCCGATCTTCTTCAGCGACGTCTCGCCGGGCGGCGCGAACGCGACCGAAGTCAACCGCGTGCTCAGCGCGCTGGCGATTCCGGCCGTGCCGGCCTCACCGCAGCTGAATTCGCCGACCTTCGTCGGCAACCTCGGCGGCAACAGTTCGAGCTATTCCACGGGCGGCGTCTTCACATTCAACACCGTCAACACGCTGACCTACGAAATCGTGGTCAGCCGTGACGGCGTCGATTTCGATCCGGCCAATCCGCTGAACCGCGTGCTGACCGGCACGGCACTGACCGGCAGCCACAGCGTGCTCTGGGACGGACGCGACAACAGCAACACGCCGTTCCCGGCCGGCAACTACACCTTCCGCATCACCGGCCGCAACGGCGAGATCCATTTCCCGATGGTCGACGTCGAAGGCAACGTTGACGGCGGTCCGACCCTGGCCAAGCTCAATGGCTCGCAGGACACCACGGTCTACTACGACGATCGCGGCTATCGCACCGCCAACAGCTCGCTGGTAGGCGTGCTCAACGGACATCTCTGCGGCGCCGGCAGCGCGATCACTCAGCCGCTGCCGAGCTATTCGCTGCTCGGCGTCGACTCGGCCAATGCCGATCTCGGCGGCAGCGGCAACTACTACCGCTCCTGGGGCGGCTCCAACGACAGCAACAGCGACTGCAACAACAGCGCGAACGAGTATTTCGGCACGGCCAAGGGCCTGGATCTCTGGGCGCTGGAGAAATCCCCCGAGTTCCTCGAGCCCGTGGTCATCGTGCCGCCGACCGCCGGCGTCGACGTAACCACCCAGGTCAGTGTCAGCGCGTCGGTGATCAGCGGCGGCACGGCCTACGGCAGCTTCGTCTTCAGCAATGCCGGCGATACCACGGCTACCGGTGTGACTTACACGCTCGCGCTCGGCAACCCGGCGACCCCGACGACCTGTCCGGCGGCAGTCGCGTTCTCCCTGGTGCCCGGCGGCGTCACGCCAACCTACAACCCGGCTCCGGCCTGCACGATCACATTCACCGGCATGCCGACGAGCCTGACACCCGGCCAGTCGCTGACTTTCAACTTCAACTATGTCGTCGCGCCGACGAATCCGGGACCGATTCCGATCACGACGACGATCGCCGCGACGAACGAAACCGCAGGCGCGCCCGCGCCGAACACGGCCACGGCGCAGACCCTCGTCGCGATGCCCATCGTCAGCGTCGTCAAGAGCGCGACGCCGGCGCCCGGCACGCAGGTCAACGTGGGCGACACCATCACCTATACGCTGAACGTCACGGTCGCCAATGCGCCGCTGACGGCGACCCTGACTCTGGCCGACACGCTAGGCTCGGGTCTGACCTTCGGCAGCGTGACCAGCGCCGGCAGCTTCAGCTGCAGCGGCAGCCTGACCTGCACCCTGCCGTCGGGAACGGCGACCGGCGCGTATGCCGTGACCTATACCGTGACGGTGAACAGCTCGGCCGCCGGCAGTGTGGCCAACAACGTGGTGCCGAGCGGCGGTGGAGGCACCAACCCGCCGACCTGCGATCCCTGCAGCGTCACGCACAACCTGCCGCCGCCGGTGATCTCGGTCGCCAAGACCTCGAACCCGGCCAGCGGCACGACCGTATCCACGGGCCAGACCATCACCTATACCCTGACCGCAACGGTCAGCGGCGGCACCCTGAGTTCGCCGCTCGTGCTGACCGACACGCTCAGCGCGAACCAGACCTTCGGCTCGGTCACAAGCGCCGGTGCCTACACCTGTACCGGTTCCGTGCAATGCA
>NZ_JAVTWC010000058.1:32373-58142 GCF_032229445.1 Tahibacter sp. | reverse complement strand
CGGTGGCGGTACCAATCCGCCGGACTGCACGAGCTGCAGCACGACGCATCCGCTGAATCCGGCAATCACGGTCGTCAAGAGCTCGAACCCGGCCAGCGGCACGGCGGTCACGCCGGGCCAGACCATCACCTATACGTTGACCGCGACTGTCGCGAACGGCGCGCTGACCGCGCCGCTCGTGCTGACCGACACGATCAGCGCGAACCAGACGTTCGGCTCGGTCACAAGCGCCGGTGCCTACACCTGTACCGGTTCCGTGCAATGCACCTTGCCCAGCGGCACCGCACCCGGCACCTATGCCGTGAGCTATACCGCGACGGTCAATGCGAACGCCGCCGGTTCGGTCAACAACGCCGTGATCGCGACAGGCGGTGGCGGTACCAATCCGCCGGACTGCACGAGCTGCAGCACGACGCATCCGCTGCAGGCCGATGTGCGCATCGTCAAGACGCTGAGCAGCGAAAGCGGCACGGCGGTCGGCGTGGCCGAACCCGGCGAGACGCTGGTCTATACGATCACCCTGAGCAACAGCGGCGGCGCCGCGGCGCAAAACGTCGGCGTAACCGATCCGCTCGATCCGAACGTGCTCTTCGTCAGTGCGAGCAACGGCGGCGCCCTGAGCGGCGGCAACGTAGCCTGGTCGGGTCTGACCGTGCCGCCCGGCGGCAGCCTGAGCCTGACGGTGACTGTGACCGTGGCCAATCCGCTGCCCGCCGGCGCCACGCAGATCGTCAACCTCGCCTACGAAACCGGCACCACGCCGCCGAACTGCAGCAGCACGCCGCTGCCGGCGGAATGCGTGACGATTCCGACCGCGGCGAACCTCGCCGTCGCCAAGGCATTGAGCGGCGAGAGCGGCGCGCAGCCCGGCGTGGCCGAACCCGGCGAGACGCTGACCTATACGATCACGGTGACGAACAGTGGCGGCACTGCGGCGGCGAACGTCGGCGTCACTGACCGCATCGACGCGAACACGGGCTTCGTCAGCGCCGACAACGGCGGCGTCTACGCGGCCGGCGTCGTCAGCTGGGCCGGTCTGTCGGTGCCCGCCGGCGGCAGCGTGCAGCTGACGGTCGTCGTGCAGGTGGCCAGCCCGATTCCGCTGGGCGTGAGCCAGGTCGCGAATCTGGCCTACCTGACCGGCACCACGCCGCCGGCCTGCCCGCCGGCCGGCCCGCAGTGCGTGCTGACGCCGACCGAACAGTCGCCGCGCCTGCAGGTGACCAAGACGGTCAACACGACGACAGTCGCGGCCGGCGGTACGGCGACCTATACGGTCACCGTGACGAACGTCGGCACGATCCCGGCCGACAACGTGATCGTCGACGACGCGCTGCCGGCCGGCATCGTCGGCTTCATCTGGACCTGCTCGGGCACCGGCGGCGCGGTCTGCCCCGCGGCCAGCGGCACGGGCGCGCTATACCAGACCGTTCCGCAACTGCCCGTGGGCGCGAGCCTGATCTACTCGATCAGCGCGCAGATCGCCGCGACGGCCAGCGGCAACCTGCTGAACACGGTCGTCGTGTCGCCGTCGTCGAACACGGTCTGCATGCCGTCCGGCCAGCCTGGCCCGTGCGACGCCACGGCGCCGCTCGTGGTGCTCGGCAGTACGCCGGTGCCCGCGCCGGCGCTGGGCTGGTTCGCGATGCTGCTGATGATGCTGGCGCTTGCCGCGCTGGCCTGGCGCCAGCACGAGCAGCGCATCAGCTGACCGCTCGCATCGCCCGCCGCCGCGGCGGCGGGCGATGCGTCGGCCGACAGGTCGGCACGACTCGCTCGTATCCATGACAAGTGGAAGTAAAGAAAGATATATAAAGCAAGAATTTAGCTGCGGCCTGCAGGCGGCGGCCGCTACGAGAAAGAATCCGGCGCCCGATGAAGGCGCCGTTTTGTTTTGCTCCCGCGTTCCCGGCATCGTCCGCGTATGGCGTCGTTCAACCGCAGGTTCTGGCGCCCCGAACGTGCGCAGGGCAGGGAGAGTTGGGGTAGAGGAAAACCGAGGCGTGTTGTAGCGCCCGGCTCTCGGCGCGGCGTTCGCGAATGCGCACGTCGCTCAAGACCCGCTGGCGTGCGCGTTGATGTTTGTCCCCTCAACCAACCCGCTCGTCCAGGCGAGCTCGGGGAGAGGGCATTGGCGCAGCGAACGGGTCGGCAGCAACGGCCTGATCGAGACGGCGATGTTTGCGTGACGCGTGCTGGACGCGCCGTGTTCCAGAAGCCTGCCGCCGCCTACATGCGGAACACGCCGTAGCGCTGCGGTTCTATCGGCGCATTCAGGCTGGCCGAGATGGCCAGGCCGAGCACGCGTCGCGTGTCGATCGGGTCGATGATGCCGTCGTCCCAGAGCCGCGCGCTGGCGTAGTACGGATGACCCTGGCGTTCGTACTGGGCGCGGATCGGCGACTTGAACGCGTCCTCCTCTTCGGCGCTCCAGTTCGTGCCGGCGGATTCGAAACCGTCGCGGCGCACCGTCGCGAGCACCGAGGCGGCCTGTTCGCCGCCCATGACGCTGATGCGCGCATTCGGCCACATCCACAGGAAGCGCGGCTGGTAGCCGCGGCCGCACATGGCGTAGTTGCCCGCACCGAAGCTGCCGCCGATGATCACGGTGAACTTGGGGACGTGCGAGCAGGCCACCGCAGTGACCATCTTCGCGCCATCCTTGGCGATCCCGGCGTTCTCGTATTTGCGCCCGACCATGAAGCCGGTGATGTTCTGCAGAAACACCAGCGGGATGTTGCGCTGGTTGCACAGTTCGATGAAGTGGGCGCCCTTGAGCGCGGACTCGGCGAACAGGATGCCGTTGTTGGCGACGATGCCGACCGGATAGCCATGGATGTGGGCGAAACCGCAGACCAGGGTCTTGCCGTAGCGCGCCTTGAACTCCTGGAAATCCGAGCCGTCGACGATGCGCGCGATGATGTCGCGGATGTCGAACGGACGGCGCGTGTCGGCCGGCACGATGCCGTAGATGTCCTCGGCCGGGTAGGCCGGTTCGCGCGGCGCGATCACGGCGACCGGCAACTGCTTGCGCCGGTTCAGGTGCAGCACGATGTCACGCGCGATCGCGAGCGCATGCGCGTCGTTCTCGGCGAAATGATCGGCCACGCCGGAGACCGAGGTATGCACATCGGCACCACCGAGCGATTCCGCATCGACGACTTCGCCGGTCGCCGCCTTCACGAGAGGCGGGCCGCCGAGAAAGATGGTGCCCTGCTCCTTGACGATGATGGTCTCGTCGCACATCGCCGGCACGTAGGCGCCGCCGGCGGTGCACGAGCCCATGACCACGGCGATCTGCGCGAGGCCCAGGCCGCTGAGGCGTGCCTGGTTGTAGAAAATGCGGCCGAAGTGTTCCTTGTCGGGGAACACCTCGTCCTGCAGCGGCAGGAACGCGCCGCCGGAGTCGACGAGATAGATGCAGGGCAGGCGATTCTCCAGCGCGATCTCCTGCGCGCGCAGGTGCTTCTTCACTGTCATCGGGAAATAGGTGCCGCCCTTGACGGTCGCGTCGTTGGCGACGACGACGACTTCCTGCCCATGCACGCGGCCGATGCCGGTGATGACGCCCGCACAGGGTGCTGCGTCCTCGTACATGCCATGGGCGGCCAGCGGCGACAGTTCCAGGAATGGCGAACCCGGATCGAGCAGCGCACGGATGCGTTCGCGCGGCAGCAGCTTGCCGCGCTCGGTGTGCTTGCTGCGCGCCTTCTCGCCACCGCCGCGCGCGACGCGCGCCATCTGCGCCTGAAGATCGTCAACCGCGGCGCGCAGTTGCGCCGCATTGGCCTGGAATTCGGGGCTGCGGGAGTCGATCTTCGATTCGAGGAGAGTCATGCGAGCACACCGGGCTGGGGCAAAGGCGCGCATGAAAACATAGCGCGCGGGGATTTGGGAAATTGCATGGGCGCGGGCGTGGTTCCGTCCGCGCCAGCCGCAGGATGTACCGTCCGCGCGTCGGAATCGTCAGCGGACTGCATCTGTCCGGCCAGGATCCAGCCGCCGACCATGAGGACCACCGCGATACAAAGCACCAGCGCAACCGCCCGGCGCGTGCGTTGCGCGATCGTCGCGCGTGGCTGCTCGCGACGCGTGTGCCAATCGGCAAACCAGACCAGCGCGGGCGCAAGGCAGACCGCGACCGCGAGCGCCGCCGGCAGGTCGTCACCGCTCAGGGGCACGAGACCGAACGTCAGGAATGCGGCGGCGGTGCAGTACGGGGCGAGGCTGCGCCAGCCAAAGATCAGCGCCGTCGCCGCTACGGCGCCGGCGAGTCCCGCCAGCGTGCCGGCGAAATACGCAATTGCGCCGCAAGCGAGGCCAAGCAGCAACGACAGCGGCAGACCGCGACCCGGCGAAAGCCAAGGCACGATGCGATGCTGCTGCCAGTCTTCGTAGCGCGCGTCGAACTGCGCGAGTGCCTGCCTCGCCCGCAACGCGATCAGCCGGCCGGTGCAAACGATGACGAGGATCGGCGCAGCGATGACCGCAACCGCTTGCAAGAGGAAGCGGGCGTCGTCGAGCCAGGTCAGGAAAGGCTTGCGATTCAGGGCAAACGAGGCTCCAACCAGGCCGAGCATCACCCAGCCGACGATGATCAGCGCGCGCACGATCGACGACAGCGACTGCAGACGATTGGGTTCGCTGCCCGGAAACGCATTGCGCCAGTAGGTGACGTTGTCGCTGCCGAATAGGTGCAGTGCCGCGGCATTGCCGTAGTGCTCGCTGTAGCAGCGCAGCAGCGTATTGATCTGCGTTAGACGAGACGACGACAGCGTTTCGCGGAAACGCGGCTTCGCGTCGCGCCGTTCGTGCAGGCGCTGCAGCAGGGCGAGTTCGCCGTCGGCGTCGAGGGTGTCCTGGCCTGCCGGGATCAGCTGCCGTCGCGTCTGCAGATGCCTGATGTACTGCGCCTCGGCGCCGGCCTCGAACAACGCCACGTCGACCGCGCGCAGTTGGTCGTGGGGAACGCCGATCTGAAGCATGTGCCGGTCGAAGCCGAGCTGGCGCCAGCCGAATGCAGCGCCGAACAGTTGCAGCGCGCGCAGTGTCGGCCGGGCACCCGTGGCGATCCGGTGCAGCAGCTCGAGCTCGACGATGTCGCGGCTGACGAAGCTTGCGAACTCAGGGCATTCCGCGAACCAGCGCGCGAACGCGTCACTATCGTGCGGCGTTCGCGCATCGACCGCCAGCAATTCGTCGATGACCGCATCGGGCGGGCGCAATGCCGGCACGGCGATTGCCGCGAGCGAGTCGCCGCGCCGCGATTCTGTCGGTTCCGCACCGACGAGCGGCGGTGCCTGTGCGGGACTCGTGTCGGCCGCCGCGTCGACAGTGGCATGCGCGGACGGGGGAGCGGCGGTCTCGTGTACGCGATCGGCCGTGATCGCTGTCGCTGCAACCTCGGCGTTGCCGTCGCTGGCCTGCGCCTCGTTCGTGGTTTCCTGCTCGCGCGCAAACGCCAGACAGATCTCGTAGGCGCGGCGCAACTGCTGGAATCCGTCCGGGTTGTCCTCGGGCCGGTTGAGTTTCAGCAGCACGGCATAACGTCGCCGCACGGCGGCGACACTCGCGGATTGATCCAGATCGAGGCACTGCCAAGGCCACGGCAGGTTCATGGCGACAGCGGTGCGGCTTCGCCGTCGAGGTGATCGAGCAGATCGTCCAGAAAGCGCCGCGCGGGCTCGATCTGGCGTGGCTCCTGCGTTTCGAGCGCGGCCTTGAACGTGAGCAGGCGGCTACCGATTTCGCGGCGCGCGTCGGCCGTGTGTTCTTCGTAGAGGCGCGCGGCGCGCGCGAGCAGGGCGAGATTGGCCTGCTGGTCGCGCGGATGGATCTTCAGTGCTGCGAGCGCGTCCAGCCGTTCGCGGATCTGCTGCGGTGTGAGCAGACCCGGATTCTGTTCGATCACGAGCTGCTTCTCGACACCGGTTGCAACCACATGCGCATGCACTTCGAGCAGGCCGTTGACGTCGTAGGTGAAGCGTACGTGGACCGGGTTGTCGTCCTTGCGCTTGGGCGGCAGCGGCAATTCGAGCTGGCCGAGGAATACGTTGTGCGCGACCTCGGGCGATTCGCCCTGGAACACGCGCAGTTGCAGCACCTCCTGGAAATCGTGCATCGGCGAATAGGAGGAGACGCGGCTCGTCGGAATTACCGTATTGCGCTCGATCAGCGGCGAAAACAGGCCGTGATGGATGCGCTTGTGCTCATCGGTATGCGAGACCTCGACGCCGAGCGTGTACGGACACACGTCGGTCATCACGATTTCGCGGAACGCGACATCGCGCGCCTTCATGCCGGCCAGCGCGCAGGCACCGAGCGCGACGGTCTGGTCGGGATGGATATGGCGCAGCGGTAGGCGGCCGAACAGGCGTGCAACGAGTCGGCTGACCATAGGCATGCGCGAGGCACCGCCGACGAGCACGATCTGGTCGAGCTCCTGCGGTCGCGTGTTCGAGTCGCGCATCGCCCGCTCGATTGGTGCGCGCAGGCGTGCGAGCAGCGGCGCGCATAAGGTTTCGAAACGGTTTTCGCTGATGCTCCAATCGTGTTGGCGCTCGCCGATCGCAAGCGTGGTCTGCACGTCGGCGCTATTGCTGAGCTGGCATTTGACGCGCTCGAGGCGCGCGCGCGCGGCATCAGCGTGGCCGGTGCGATCTGCAGGTCGCGCAGGACCGCCTCGACGAGCACGTCCACGAAGTCCTCGCCGCCGAGGAAGTTGTCACCCGCGCTGGCATGCACTTCCATCACGCCGTCGAACGATTCGAGGATGGATACATCGAACGTGCCGCCGCCGAGGTCGAGCACGAGGAACTTGGCTTCGTCCCGCTGTTCCTGCAGTCCGTAGGCGAGCGCTGCGGCAGTCGGCTCGTTGATGAGGCGCTCGACGCGCACGCCGGCGATCTCCGCGGCGTTGCGCGTGGCCTTGCGCTGCGCGTCGCTGAAATAGGCCGGCACGCTGACCACGGCTTCGGTCGGGTCCTGTCCGGTCTGCGCCCTGACGTCGGCGAGCAGTGATCTGAGTACGAGCGCCGACAATTCTTCCGGGCGGAAGCGATGCGTGCCGAGGCGTGTTTCGCGCGCGCTACCCATGTAGCGCTTGAACGCCGCGACGGTGCTGTCGGGTGCGAGCGGGAGTTGCTCCAGCGCGGCGCGGCCGACGATCACGCGGCCGTCTTCGCTGACGCCCACGACCGACGGCGTCAGCAATTCCCCGAGTGCGTTGGGTACCAGCTTCGCGCCATCGGCGTTCCACAGACCGATCAGCGAATGCGTGGTGCCCAGGTCGATACCAACGATCATCGTGTCATCCGGTCGGCGGGACGGAACGCGGCGCCAGTGGCCGCCGCAACGCAAACCGGCCGCAGCTGCGGCCGGACTACACGGCAAAAAAGGAAATGTCACTCTTTCCTGGCGGCTTCCTTCGCGGCTTCCTTGGCCTCGACGGCGGTTTCCTTGACGTCGTGGGCGACGGCTTTGGCGCCTTCCTTGATGTCCTGGCCGAGTTCCTTCGCGCCTTCCTTCAGCTCGTGACCGGCGGCCTGGGTGGCGGCGGCCGCATCGCTGGCGCCTTCCTTGATCGCCGCGCCGGCTTCATTGCCGGCGCTGCTGATCTTGTCGCCGGCGGTGTCGGCGGCCTGCTTGACCTCGCTGGCGGCATCCTTGATCGCTTCCTTGGTGGTGGCCCCGGCCTGCGCGGCGCTCTTCTTGGCGTTGTCGATCTTCTGCTGCGCGGTCTGCTGCTCCTGCTGGCTGCAGCCGGCAGCGGCGGCGAGCAGGGCGATCAGGGAAATGGTGCGGACGATGTTCATGCGGTGCTCCTGAGGACGATGGCGCGGCAGTATTGAACTGCTGGCGGACTCAGGCAAGCGGATTTCGTTGCCGCCGTGTATCCGCGTCGGCGCCGTGAAAGCGGCGCCGGCGCGGACGGGGGGTAGACCCGCTCGATCGACGAATTCGTGGCCACCCCGCCGGGATGCGGGCATGGCAAAAGCCGAGCGGGCGTTTGTCCGGATTCGGCCTATCCGCCTGGACTAGCAGGCTGTTGAGAAACAGCCTGCTAGCGCGATCCAGAATGGATCGCTCGAGAGTCGATCGCGTAAGCGATTGATTCTCGGAGAACGTGGGCAAGCTCCGCTTGCACCGTTCGATTGAGAAAGGGGCTTCCGCCCCTTTCTCAACAACCTGCTAGATCAAATCCCTCGCTGGCGCAGGGTCAGCACACCCCATGCACACAGCAGCAACCCCAGCAGGATGAGACTGCCCGGAGAGAGGACCGGAGCGGCAACGGGGATGCTGCCGCCGAGGAGCTGCAGAACATAGGTCTGACTACCCGTGCATCCGAGCGCGTCGGTGGCCGTCACGGTGAACGTATACGTTCCCACTTGGGTCGGCGTTCCGATCAAGGACGCCGATGCGGTACCCGTTGCAACGAAGGTAAGACCCGTTGGAATGGCGCCAGCCGATATTGCGAACGTATACGGGGCCAGTCCGCCTGACGCGCCCACCGATTGGTTGTACGGGACGCCTGATACGGGTATTGGCAGCGTCGCGGGGAATACGGTGATCGCGTCGCATACGAAGGGACTGATCACGATCGTATAGGTTCTTTCGCCGAGACACCCGTTTGCATCACTGGCCTGGACGGTAAAGGTATACGTTCCCGATGCGGTTGGCGTTCCAATCAGGGACGCGGATGCCGCCCCCGTTGCAACGAACGAAAGACCCGGGGGAATGGTGCCGGCCGATATCGCGAAGGTATAGGGAGCCAATCCACCCGAGGCGCCCACCGACTGGTTGTAGGGGGCGCCCAGTACGGGCGTTGGCAGCGTCGCGGGGAATACGTCGATCGTGCCGCACACGAAGGGATTGATCACTATCGTATAGGTTTGTTCGCCGAGGCACCCGTTGGCATCGCTGGCCTGTACGGTGAAGGTGAAGCTGCCGGTGCTGGTGGGAGTCCCCGAGATCTGCCCGGTTGCGCTGAGTGCCAATCCGGGTGGCAGCGCCCCGCTGGAAATCGAAAATGTATACGGCGCGGTCCCGCCGCTGGCGGAAAGTACCTGCGTGTAAGGCGCGCCCAGTGAGCCGGCGGGCAACGTGGCGGGCAGAACGGTGATGAGGGTGCAGGAAACGCACACCTCCACATTGCTTGAATCCAGCGTCACAGCTCCATTGCGCGCGAGCAGCCGACCGGAGGTCGTCGCGCCGGTGGTGAGCGTGATGCTCGTCAGTGCCAGTAAGTTGCCGACGAACGCCGTCGCCGTTCCCAGCGTCGCGGAACTGCCTACCTGCCAGAACACGTTGCAGTTGGCTCCGCCGTTGATGACCACGACCTGTGACGCGCTGGCCGTCGTCAGTGTGCTGCCGATCTGAAACACAAAAACGGCCGCGGGATCGCCTTGAGCGTCCAACGTCAGCGTGCCGGTGAGCTGTGCCGAAGAATTGAAGGTGTAGACGCCGCTCGTGAGAGTCAGACCACCCAGATCCTGTCCCGTGAGATTCACGTCCGAGGGTTGGCCGGCCAGATTGACGTAGGCCACGGCGGCGTCACTCTGAGCGCCCAGCGCTACCGCATCGTTGGCATGAATGACGCCACCCGAAACGCTACCCGGTGGAAATCCGGTGATCGATGTGCCGGGGCTGATACCGAGATCGCCCACGACCGAGGTGGGACCGGTGTTCGTGACAGCCGAACCGCCCAGTACGGCGAAGGTTCCTGCCTGACCGAGAGGTGGAGCCACCTGCGCGCTGAGCGGATGCGCCCAGCAAACCGCCAGAAGAAAACTAACTTTTGCACACGACTGAAATACGGACCGAAGCAGGCGCACGGCACACTCCATCAAGAAGGGCGTGCGGAAGCAGCTGACACAGGTCGAGCGCACGAATCGCTGTACTTGCACTGTACAGCACATTGAGTGGACTATCCGGCTATTTTCTGAAAATGTAGATTGATGCCGCGGGTTCAGCAGCGGTGCATCAGTCGTGCAGGAATCGCGTAAATGACAGACCTTGCCAAGGCAGAGCCTGCCAGGACGCGACCAGCTGACGAGTCCGGTTTGAAACGGTGAAGGCGAAGGACCTTCATGTGATCCTGTCGGCTAGCTCGACGCAACAAGGGCGCGGCAATTTTGTGTTGGCACGAGCAGCGCCGTAAAGGTGTCTCCAAAAACTTGCCCAAGCAAGATGGACGTCCGGATCGGAAACGCGCAGCGAGTTTCGCCTCCTACTCGATGGTTTTCGCAATGACCGGAACCAATGTCCGCGAGCCAAGGCCCGCATCGCTCTAGCGACTATCCAGTGGACGGTCTTCTGATGAATGGCCAGCAAACAATCTTCGCGTGCGCCACTTTCGGACTGGCTTCGGCAGTCATCGGAAGTGACGAGGCTCATTCCGGGCCTCAACACGAGGACCAATCGCTCGACTTCGCGGCGCCAACGAACCGCTGGTCGATGCGGGCAGCGGCACGCGGTCCTGCAAGGTGACGCGGAACAGACGCACCGCCAGTAGCGCGGGTTCCGCGGGCTGGCGCACGAATGTACGCGTGCTGCTGAGCACGATGGCGCCGCAGCATCTGTTTTCTTTTTATGTGTTTGCGGGTCCCGGGGGGTGCCGGCGCGGCGCGCGCCACGGGGGCCCCGGCGCGGAACGGGGTCAGACCAGTTCGATCGCGATCGCGGTGGCTTCGCCGCCGCCGATGCACAGCGCGGCGACGCCGCGCTTGAGGCCGCGATTCTTCAGCGCATGGATCAGCGTGACGACCAGGCGCGCGCCGCTGGCGCCGATCGGGTGGCCCAGCGCGCAGGCGCCGCCGTTGACGTTGAGCTTCGCGTGCGGAATGCCCAGCTCGCGCATCGGCGCCATCGCGACCACGGCGAAGGCTTCGTTGACTTCGTACAAGTCGACCTCGTCGGCGCTCCAGCCGGCCTTCGTGAGCACGTTCGCGATCGCCGTGACCGGGGCGGTCGTGAACCACTGCGGTTCCTGCGCGTGGGTGGCGTGGGCGACGATGCGGGCCAGCGGCGCCACGCCGCGGCGCGCGGCTTCGTCGGCGCTCATCAGCACGGTCGCGGCGGCACCGTCGGAAATGCTCGACGACGTGGCGGCGGTGATGGTGCCGTTTTCCTTGCGGAACGCGGGCTTGAGCGCGGCGATCTTGCTGACGTCGCATTTGGACGGCTGTTCATCAGTGGAATATTCCACCTCGCCCTTGCGCGTGGCGACCTTGACCGGAACGATTTCGTCGGCGAAGGCGCCGCCGGACTGCGCGGCCAGCGCGCGCTTGACGGTTTCCGCAGCGTAGGCGTCCTGCTCCTCGCGCGTGAAGTTGTACTTGTCGGCGCATTGCTCGCCGAACACGCCCATGGCCTTGCCGTCATAGGGATTGGTCAGGCCGTCCCAGGCCATGTGGTCGACCGCTTCGAAATTGCCGTAGCGATTGCCGCTGCGCGAGTTCGGGATCATGTGCGGCGCATTGGTCATGGACTCCATGCCGCCAGCGACGACGACGCTGGCCGAACCGGCCTTGATCGCGTCATGCGCCTGCATGATGGCCTTCATGCCCGAGCCGCAGACCTTGTTGATCGTGGTGCAGACCGTGCCGGTCGGCAGGCCGGCGGCGAGTGCCGCCTGGCGGGCCGGGGCCTGGCCGAGGTTGGCGCTCAGCACGCAGCCCATGATGACTTCGTTGACGTCGTCGGCGGCGACCGCCGCGTGCGCAAGTGCGGCCTTGATGGCGGCGGCGCCGAGGGTCGGCGTGGGCACGCCGCTGAACTGACCCAGGAAGGAACCGATGGCGGTGCGCTTGGCGCCGACGATGACGATATCGGACATGGAACTCTCCACGTAGCGTGAAAGAAGAGGCGGGACGTGACAGTGGCCGCGCCGGGTTACCGAACCGCCGGATTATGCGCCGGCCCGTCGCGCAGCGGCAATCGAGCGATCCGCCAGGCGGATGGCGAATTCCGCCCACAATCGCGCTTGTACCCACCGTACGCCGCGGTTAGCCTCGACGCATGCGTGTCAGGGGAAATTCACGCGGGTTTCCGGTCAGGCCGATTCCGGTCTGGCGACAGCTTTGCCTGCTGGTTTTCCTGCTGTTGCTGCCGCTCGCAGCCAGCTTTGCGGGCGCCGTACCCGGCATCGACAACGTCCGCTTCCGCACCTACAGCACCGGCGATGGCTTGTCGCAAGCCTCCGTCCGGGCCATGGCCCAGGACAGCGCCGGGTTCATCTGGATCGGCACCCAGGACGGCCTCAACCGGTTCGACGGCAACGAGTTCCGGATTTATCGGCACGACCGCAGCGATCCCTGGTCGCTGGCGCAAAACCATATCTGGGCGCTGCAGCCCGACAGCGACGGCGCGCTGTGGATCGCCACGCAGGGCGGCGGCCTGAGCCGCTACGACGCGGCGCTGGACCGTTTCGAGAACTTCACTGCGGATCCGGCACGCACCGACGCGCTTGCGGCCAACCATGTCACGGCGCTGCTGCTCGATGATCGTGCGCGGCTCTGGGTGGCCAGCGTGGCCGGTCGGCTGCAGTGGCTCGACCGGGCGAGCGGCCGCTTCCGCGACGTGCCGCTCGGGAATCTGCCCGCCCTGCGCATGGTGCGCACGCTGCTGCAGGGACGCGACGGCACGGTCTGGATCGGCACGCACGACGGCCTGCTGCATGTGGATGCCGAAGGTCGCACCTTGCTGCCGCTGCCCGAGATCGTCGCGCATCTCGAAATCTACGTGCTGGCGCAGGCGGCCGACGGCACGCTCTGGGTCGGCACGGCCGACAGCGGACTGCTGCATCTGGACGCCGACGGCGGTGTTCTTGAGCACTTCCGGCACGATCCGAATGACGAGGTCGGCGGCCTGCCCGACGATGCCATCGGCGGTCTGCTTGCCGATCCCGACGGAGGTCTGTGGATCGCGAGCACCAACAGCGGCCTGAGCTATCTCGATCCGAAGACCCGGCATTTCGTGCCCTACCGCCACGACCCGGCGCGCGACTACACGGTCGCCGCAAACCGGCTGTGGGGGCTGTTGCGCGAGCGTGGCGGAATGCTGTTCGTGGGCTCGTGGGTCAACGGTTTCAGCGTGCACGACCCGCGCACCCGCGCCTTCACCCTCGTCGACAGTGTTGCCGGCGAAGCGCGCGCACTGCCGGCGCGGCCAGTCATGGGGGTGCATGCGGACGCCGACGGCACGATCTGGGCAGGCCTGACCGAAGGCGGCGGCCTGGTGCACCTGGATCTCGAGCGCGGTGTGCTGCGGCGCTACGTCAACGATCCCTCCGATCCGGGTTCGCTGTCGCACAATTTCGTGCGCAGCGTGATGCGCGGCAGCGACGGCAGCCTGTGGATCGCGACCGTGGGTGGTGGTCTGAACCGGCTGCGTCCGGGCAGCGACCGCTTCGAGCACTACCGCCATGATCCCGACGATCCCGGCAGCCTCGCGGCGGACTCGCTGCTGTTCGCGTACGAGGACAAGGCCGGCACGCTGTGGGTCGGCACGCTCGACCATGGCCTCGATGAACTGTGCCGCGGCTGCAGTGCGTTCAAGCATCACATCCACGATCCGGCCGACCCGTACAGCCTCGCCGGCGATACCTTGAACGGCGTGTTCGAGACGAGTCGCGGCGAGTTCTATCTCGCCTACCGCTCGGCCGGACTGGGCCGGCTGGACCGGGCCAGCGGCCACGCGGAATCGATGCGCACGCGTGGCGACGACGCGGCCAAGCTCGGCAACGATTCGATCTCGGCGGTGACCGAAGACAGCCGCGGCCGGCTCTGGGTCGGCGTGCAGGGCGGCGGCGTGGCACTGCAGACCGGCGTGCACGACGGCGCGCCGCAGTTCCGCCTGTTCGGTACGCGCCAGGGCCTGGCCGCCGACGCCGTCGGCGGCATCGTCGAGGATACGAGCGGCGCGATGTGGATCAGCACGACCGTCGGCATCAGCCGCATCGAACCCGACACCGGACGCATCGTGAACTTCGGTCGCCGCGACGGCACCTTGTCGCGCGGCTACTGGGTCGGTTCCGCGGCGATGCTGCCCGACCGGCGCATCGCGTTCGGCGGCCTGGACGGCATGACCGTGGTCGATCCCGCGGCGGTCGTGGTACCGCAGGCGCCGCGGCCACTGGTTACCGGGCTGCTGCTCAACAACGTGCCGGTATCGCTGCGCTGGCGCGACACGCGCTCGCCGCTGCGGCGCAGTCTCGTCCAGGGCGGTGTGGTGGAACTCGCCTATGACGACGACAACGTCACCTTCGAGTTTGCCGCGCCGGATTTTTCCGGCGCCGAGTCGCTGCGCTATGCCTACCGCCTCGATGTGCACGACGCGCAGTGGATAGAAACCGACCACACGCGGCGCATCGCCACATACACTGACCTGCCGGCCGGCGCGTACCAGTTGCGGGTACGGGCGCGCCGTGACGGGCAGGACTGGATCGACCAGGAAGGCCGCGTCGATATCGTCGTTGCGGCGGCGCCCTGGGCTTCGCCGCTGGCGTATCTGTTCTATGCCACAGTCGCCGGACTGGCCGGTCTCGTCATTTCGCGGCGCCTGCGCGACAACCGGCGCACGCGCGAACTCGTGCAGGAGCGGATCAAGCTCAGCGAGGAGCGACTCAAGCTCGCGCTGACCGGCAGCGGCAGCGAACTGTGGGACATCGACCTGCCGAGCGGCCGCATGCACCGCGAGAACCGCATGGAACACGTAGCCGCGACGGCGGAAGCGGCGGAACAGACACTGATCGGCTTCCGTCCGTTCGTGCATCCGGAAGACCTGCCGGTTTTCGAAACCGCGCTAGCCAATCATCTGAGCGGCGAGAGCAGCGTGTTCGAGGCCAGCTACCGCACGCCCGACCGCAATCAGGACTGGATCTGGCTGCTGACACGGGGCCGCGTCGTCGATCGCGACGAGAGCGGGAGCGCGCGCCGCATGAGCGGCATCACCCAGGACATCACCGCACTCAAACGCGCCGAGGAAGCGCTGCGTGCGCTCAACGAGGAGCTGGAACTGCGCGTGGAGCGGCGCACCGCCGACCTGCGCGCGGCGAACCTCGAACTCCGGCATACGTTGGACCGGCTCACGCTGACCCAGCGACAGCTGCTCGAATCGGAGAAGCTCGCCTCGCTCGGCGGCCTCGTCGCCGGCATTGCGCACGAGATCAATACGCCGCTCGGTGTCGGCATCACGGCTGCCTCGCATCTGGCCGAGGAGGCGACGCGCCTGTCGCGGCTGGTGCAGCAGAACCGCCTCGGCAAGCGCGATCTGGACCAGTTCCAGCGAACCGCCTGTGAAAGCGCGGAGATGATCCTGCGCAACCTGCGCCGCGCCGACGCGCTCGTGAAAAGCTTCAAGCAGGTTGCCGTGGACCAGTCGACGGAAGATCGCCGCGTGGTGGAACTGGGCGCCTGCATCAGTGAGATCCTGACCACGCTCGGGCCGACGTTGAAGAAGACCCCGCACAAGGTCGAACTGGTGTGCCCGCAACCGGTCGTCTGCGAGACCGCGCCCGGCGCGCTGTATCAGATCGTGACCAATCTGGTCATGAACTCGCTGATCCACGGATTTGCCGACGGCCGCCCCGGGCGTATCGTGGTCGCCATCGCGCGCGAGGATGGCGCGATTGCGATCGACTACCGCGACGACGGCGTGGGCATGGACGAAGCGACGCGGGCGCGCATGTTCGATCCGTTCTTCACCACGCGTCGCGGCCAGGGCGGTTCCGGCCTGGGCATGCACATCGTCTACAACCTCGTCACGCAGTCGCTCGGAGGTCGGATTCGGGTGGACAGCTCCGCAGGGCAGGGAATCGACGTCGCGATCCGCTTCGGTGGTGAACGCCGTGAGACGGCGTGAGACGGCGCCGGGAGTTGCGCGGCGGCGCGGCGGGTTGTGCGCGCTGTTCCTGCTGTTCGCCGCTGACGTGTGCCTGCCGTCGCCGGCCGTGGCGCGTCGCGTCGACGCCGCGGCGATACGCTTCCAGAACTACGATGCGGAACAGGGCCTGTCCCATGGCCGCGTGCGCGCCATCGCGCAGGACCGTGACGGCTACATCTGGATCGCGACGCGCGACGGACTGAATCGTTTCGACGGCCATCGCTTCCGCGTCTACCGCCACGATCCGGCCGACCCCGGCAGCCTGCCCGACAACGTCGTCATGGCGCTGGCTACCACGGCAGACGGTGCCTTGTGGATCGGCACCGCTGGCGGCGGTCTGGCGCGCTACGACGCCGAACGGGATCGTTTTCAGGTGTTCCGCGCCGGTGCGGCGACTGGCCTGGCGGGTGACTACGTGCGCACTCTGCATGCAGACCCGGACGGCGATCTGTGGGTCGGCTGCTTCGGCGTGACGCTGCAACGCTTCGACCCGCGCCGCGGCCTTGCGCGCGACCTGCCGCTGGGGCGTCCGCCGCAATTGCAGCGCGTGCATCGCGTGATCAATCTGCCCGACGGTATCGGCGTCGCACTGGTCATTGCCGAAGGCGTCGTGCGCTGGGACGGAACGTCGACCACGCTGCAGCCGCTGCTGTCCGCCGCACCCGGCGAAGTGCAGCCGAGCACCGAATGGGCGCTGCTCGACACGCAGCGGCACCTGTGGGTCGGCCGGCTCGACGGCGGACTGCTGCGCCTCGACCTCGATGGCAAGGTGCTCGCGCACTACCGCGCCGGTCCGGACAGCGCGCTGCGCTCGGGCGAGGTGCGCGGCCTGCTGCAGACGCGCGCCGGCGACATCTGGGTCGGCACCAGCGGCGGCATCGCGCGCTATGACGCGGCCAGCGACGCCTTCGTCGAGGTACGTCACGGCGCCGCCGACGCGAGCAGTCCCGTCGCCGACATCTACGTGCTGTTCGAAGATCGTGACGGCCTGGTCTGGACCGGCAGTTCCGGCCACGGCATCGGTGTGCACGACCCGGCCGGTGCAACCGTGTCGGTCTACAACCACCGCGCCGCCGATCCGGACGGTTTGCCCGTGGGTGCGGTGCAGGCTGTCGCGATCGCTGCCGACGGTACGCTCTGGATCGGATTCGCGCAGGACGGCGGCCTGGTCCACTTCCATCCCGGCGTCGGCGTGCTGAAACGTTACCGTCACGATCCGAACGATGCGCGGAGCCTGGCCAGCAACACGGTCTCCGCGCTGGCCATCGCGCGCGACGGCGGGCTCTGGGTCGGCCTGGATGCGCACGGTGTCGACCGGCTCGATCCCGGTGCGCCCGGTTTTCGTCACTATCGCCGCATTGGCGACGATGCGGGCTCGCTGCCGGGAAACCTCATCAATGACCTGCATGTCGATGCCGACGACACGCTCTGGGTCGGCAGCGATGGCGGCGGCCTGGGCAGTCTGTGCAGCAAATGCTCGAGTTTCCATAAGTACACAATCGAGGGCGATGCGTTCGATCTCTCGGTCGCGACCGTGACCGGCATCGCCGAAACGCCCGACCGCGCGATCTGGTTCGGCCTGTTCGGCGGCGGCATCGCGCGGCTGGACCCGGACCGGCGCCGGGTCCGCCGCTATCCCGCCAGCGCGAATGCCGGCGCGGGTCCGAGCAGCGACGTCGTGCGCGCGCCACATGCCAGCCACGACGGCAGTCTCTGGGCCGGCGGCAGCAACGGGCTCGACCGCATCGTGTACGACGCTGACAGCGGCAGCGCGCGCTTCGTGCCGCAGCCCTGGCCCGACGGCGAGGGTTCGCGCAGCGTGACGTGCATTGCCGACGACGCCAGCGCGGGACTCTGGCTGGGAACCACCGACGGCTTGTTGCGCCGCGGTCCAGCGAGTTCCTCGACCCCGAGCCGCGTCACTTTGCTCAACACCCTGGACCGGCGTGGCTATTCGAGCAACGCCTGCCATGCGGCGCGCGACCGCCTGTATCTCGGCAGTCCGCGTGGCCTGGTCGTGTTCGCACCGCAACAGCTGCCGCCGCCGCCGGCGATCGGCCCGCTGCTGCTCGGCGAACTGCTGCTGTCCAACGCACCCGTGCGACCGCGGCCGGATGATCCCACGGCCGTGTTGCAGCGCACGCTGGCCTATACCGAACGCGTGCGCCTGGACCATCGCCACAGCGTATTCGGCTTCGACGTCTCGTCCCTGGACTACCGCGCCGCGGCAGGCGTCGACTACCGCTACCGCCTCGACGGACTGCACACCGACTGGATCCCGATGCTGCCCGAGCAGCGCAGCATCACCTTCTCCGGGGTGCCTGCCGGCGCCTACCGCTTTCGCGTGCAGGCACGGCGCGACGGCAGCGAGCCGCGCGAGACTGGCGTGGATGTGATCATCGCGCCGGCGCCATGGCGTTCTCGCTGGGCCTACGCGGGGTATGCGCTGCTGCTGTTGTTCGCCGTCGGTAGCGTGGTGCGGCGCAACCAGCAGCGCCTGGCCTACGCGCGCCAGGTCGCCGCGACGATACAGCGCAGCGAACAGGCGCTGCGCCGCCTCAACGACGAACTGGAATCGCGCGTGGCGCAGCGCACCGCCGACCTGAGCCGCAGCAACCGCGAGTTGCAGGCCACGCTGGATCAGTTGCGCCAGGCACAGCGACAGCTCGTCGAAGCCGAAAAGCTCGCCTCGCTCGGCGGACTCGTCGCCGGTATCGCGCACGAGATCAACACGCCGCTGGGTGTGTGCCTGACGGCAGCCTCGCACCTGCAGCAGCAGTCCACCCTGCTGCGCGCACGCCTCGCCGCGGGCGAGCTGCGCCGCACCGAACTCGACCAGTTCCAGCAGGCCGCCTGCGAAGGCAGCGACCTGATCCTGCGCAACCTGCAGCGCGCCGACCGCCTCGTGCGCAGCTTCAAGCAGACCGCAGTCGACCAGTCGGCCGACGAGTGGCGCCAGGTCGATCTGGAACAGTCGGTGCGCGATGCGCTGGTGCTGCTCGGTCCAGTGCTGCGCCTGACGCCGCATCATCTGCAGATCGAATGCGCGCAGCCCGTCGTGATCCACGCCTCGCCCGGCGCGCTGTATCAGATCGTCAGCAATCTCGTGCTCAACGCACTCCAGCACGGCTTCGGCGACGGGCGCACCGGAACCATCGCGATCCGCATCGCCCACGCCGACGGCGAGGCGCAGCTGCGCATCTGCGACGACGGCCGCGGCATGGATGCGGCATGGATGCGGCCGAACGCGCGCGCGCTTTCGAGCCGTTCTACACCACGCGTCGCGGCGACGGCGGGAGCGGCCTGGGTCTGCACATCGTCTACAACCTCGTCACCCAGGTGCTGTGCGGCCACATCGACTGCGAATCGGCGCGCGGCCGCGGAACGTGTTTCCTCATCCGCTGGGCGGTGGCAGCGGAGTGTCCGGCCGCGTAGCGTGTTGAAGAAATTCCCGATGGATTTCGTCGTGGCGCGGCGAGCAGGCGTAGCCACGTCCGCGCGACCCGTTGCGCCGGGGACGCTGCGCGACGGCGCGGTCAATCCGGCAGGGCGCGTCGCAGCGCCACGACCTGGTCCCAGTTGGCGAACAGCAGATCCGTCATTTCCGGATCGAACTTGCTGCCGCGCTTGTCGACGATGAACGCGCGAATCTCGTCTTCCGGCCAGGCTTCCTTGTAGCAGCGCTTGCTGCCGAGCGCGTCGAACACGTCGGCGAGCGCGGTGATGCGACCGCCGACCGGGATCTCGGTGCCGCGCAGACCGCGCGGATAACCGCTGCCGTCCCAGTTCTCGTGGTGGCTGATCGCGATGTCGGCCGCCAGGCGGAACACCGGCCGACGCGAACCGCCGAGCAGTCGCGCGCCGAGTTCCGCATGCGTGCGCATGACCTCGGTTTCCTCCGGCGTGTGGACGCCCGGCTTGTTGAGGATCGCGTCGGGAATGCCAATCTTGCCGATGTCATGCAGCGGCGCGGCATAGCTGAGCAGTTCGCAGGTTTCCGCGTCGAGACCGTGCAGGCGGCCCAGCATGGCCGCGAGCTCGCCGACACGGCGCACATGGTTCGCGGTTTCCTGCGAACGCGACTCGGCGGCACCGGCCAGCAGGTAGACCATGTCGAGCTGGCTGTCGAACAATTCCTGGTTCAGGTGCAGGTTCTCGAACGCGATCGCGACGTTGTTGCAGAACACCTGCATCAGCTGGTCGCCGAGCTCGTCCCGTTCCTTGGACTCGCCGATGTAGAGCAGCGCTTCGGAGGCGTTGTTGTCGATGAAGTACAGCACGTAGTGATCGTCGCCGAAGACGTGATGCCTGTGCAGATACGCGTCGCGCAACGACTGCGCCATATCGGCGGGAAGCTGCTCCCCGGCGTTTTGCCCGAGATAGCGGCGGTAGCTGTCGCTCGTGGCAACGACCGGGAAATGATCGGGCAGGGCACCATCGGGCTGGCTGATGCGGCAGCACAGCGCGCCGGACTCGGCTCCGACCAGACTGACGAGCTGCGCCAGCACGATGGACGCGAACTGTTGCGGCGGGTGGCGGGCGAACACTTCGCCAGAGGCGCGGATCACCTGCTCAAGGCCACGCCGGCTCGCTTCGATCGTGCGCATGTCGCGGTAGGCGCGCAGTGCCGCGTACAAGGTCGTCGCGAGCTTCTGCGCGGTCAGCTCGGTCTTTTCCTTGTAGTCGTTGATGTCGTAGCTGGCGATGACCTCGTGCTCGGGCGCCTGGCCCGGCTGGCCGGTGCGCAGCACGATGCGCACGAACTGGTTGCGGAGGCGCTCGCGGATCGCGCGCACCAGATCCAGGCCGGCCTGCTCGGAATCCATGACCACGTCGAGCAGCACGACGGCGATGTCGTCGTGCCCGCGCAGCAGCTTTTCGGCCTCGCGGCTGGAGTAGGCGCTGAGCAGCTCGAGCGGACGTTCGGCAAAACGAAAGTTGCCGAGCACGAGCCGGGTGACGTTATGCACCTCGGGCTCGTCGTCGACGATCAGAACCTTCCACGGCGGCAAGGTCCGGGACGGCTCCGCGGCGAATTCCAGGCGATCGTCCAACACACCCATGCGGCCCCTCCCGCAGTGAGTTCCGAGGCAGTCTACCGCAGATGGGTGAGCTTGCGATGACGGCGTACGGAAATTCACGAGCCAGGTGGGGGCGCGAGAAAAGAGGATGCAGGAGCAAGAAACGAGTGCAGCACCAGCCTCGTGCTTCCACTCGTGTCTCACAACGTTTCACTCATTCATGCTCTGAATCCAGGAAGGAGATCAGAGGAACTGGAATCGAGTGGAACCAGAGGGCACGCGCCTGCTCATTTCTCACTTCTACTCACTGTTTCCTGGTTACCGCTTCACGACTTGCCGTGGAACAGCTCACGTCCGATCAGCATGCGGCGGATCTCGTTCGTGCCCGCGCCGATCTCGTAGAGCTTCGCGTCGCGCAGCAGGCGTCCGGTCGGAAATTCGTTGATATAGCCGTTGCCGCCGAGCGCCTGAATCGCTTCCAGCGTCACGCGCACGGCGTTCTGCGAGGCGTTGAGCAGGCACGAGGCAGGGTCGATGCGCGATCGGGTGCCGCGGTCGAAATCCTGCGCCACCATGTAGGCAAAGGCGCGCGAGGACTGCAGCGCCGTATACATGTCGGCGATCTTGGCCTGCATGATGCCGAAGGTGCCAATAGGCGCGTTGAACTGCTTGCGCTCGCGCGAATACGGCAGCGTGATGTCGAGCGCCGCCTGCATCAGTCCGATCGGTCCACCCGACAGCACCAGGCGCTCGGTGTCCAGTCCGCTCATCAGCACGCGCACGCCTTCGTTGACCTGCCCGACGATGTTCTCGACCGGGATCTCGCAGTCTTCGAACACGAGCTCGCAGGTGTTCGAGCCGCGCATGCCGAACTTGTCGAGCTTCTGCGCGGTGGAAAAGCCCTTCATGCCCTTCTCGACGATGAAGGCGGTCATGCAGCGCGAGCCTGCCGGTCGCGGCGCCGTGCGCATGTAGACCAACAGCACATCCGCGTCGGGGCCGTTGGTGATCCACATCTTGGAACCGTTGGCGATCCAGCGATCTCCCCTGAGTTCGGCGCGGCAGGTCATCGAGCCGACCACGTCGGAACCGGCGCCGGGCTCGCTCATGGCCAGCGCACCCACCAGATCGCCGCTGCACAGGCCGGGAATGTATTTCTTTCTTTGTTCCTCTGTTCCGTTATGGAAAAGATTCTGCACGCACAGGTTGGAGTGGGCGCCGTAGGACAGTCCGACCGAACCCGATGCGCGCGAGATTTCCTCCATCGAGACGAGGTGGGCCAGGTAACCCAGCTCGGAACCGCCGTATTCGCCCGGCACCGTCACGCCGAGCAGGCCCATCTCGCCGAACTTCTTCCACAGGTCGGCCGGGAACAGGTTTTCCCGGTCGATCAGGTCTGCGCGCGGAGCAATTTCCTTGTCCGCAAACTGGCGCACCGATTCACGCAGGAGGTCGAGATCTTCACCGAGGGGAAACGGTCGCATGCGGGGTCACCGTCAGGGGCGCAGGGAGGCGGATTCTAGCTTTTGCGGCCCGGGCTGCCTAATGGCTCATGTCCGTACATGGACGGTTCCGACGCGGCCGGGTGCCTTGCCTTGGTACGGCGGCCCGGGTTTCACGCGCGGCGCTTGCGCCAATGGCCGTAGAGCACGCCGATGAGGCCGCCGAAGACGGCAAAGACCAGCGTGCGCACCCAGAAGTTGCTGCCGGTGGACGAGGCAGCTGCCTGCGCCTCCACCGCGGCATCGTCGGGATTGGCCAGCCGCACTGCGTCGACCCAGGCGTTCAGCGTGCGCTTGGCCCATTCGCGGTCGGCCGGCGTGCGCTCCAGGGAGTAAGAGTAAAAATATACAAGCTGGTGGTCGATCAGCGCGATCGCGCCGGCGCAGAACATGCGGTTGCTCGGGGAGTCCGCCGCTGCGACCTGGCTGCTCATGGTGAAGAACAGGCCCCAGTCTTCGCGCCGGAAAACACCGTGATAGCCGACATCGCTGACACTGACCCCCGGGTCGCTACCGAACTTCTGCTCGACCTTCGCATTGGCCTGATCGAGCAGATCCTTGGCCTGGTCGCCGGCCTGCTTCATCGCCTCTTCGAGGCTGCCTTCGATGGTCTTGCTGTTGGCGCGGAACTCGGCCACCGACAGCGGCTTGCCGTCCAGAGCCCGAGGCACCTGCAGCTGGAAGTAGCGCGGCAGCGCGTCGATGGTGCCGCCGAGCAGTGCCTGCGCATCGGCCGCCGTGACGTAGAACTCGGCCAGACGGTTGGTCGCGGGCGTGAAGGCGGTACCCAGCTCGAACAGCTTGGGCGTCTGCGTCGAGGTCGCGTCGTAGCTGTCCGGTGCCGGGATCTGCAGCGAGCGCGATCCGAAGGAATACGGTGCTGCTGCCGCCAGCGAGACGACAGCAGACAACACCGCGGCGCAGGCCGCGCGCGCGCAACGCGAAAACTTCATGATCCTCTCCCCCGGACCGGCCCGCAGGGCTGGCGCGAGGACTCTAGCATGCGCTCGGGGTGCGAGGCGGGCGTTGTCCGCTACGCGTGGCGCTGCCGTTCGGCAGCCCGTGCCGTGCACGGAGGCGGCAGTTGCACACGTTCAATTGCGCGGTAGCGCGAGCGGCAGGCCTGTAGCCGCGCTGTCAATTCCGCTGTATGGCAGGGTCGATGCGCTGTTCCGCTCGTGACGGATTCGATCGCGGCGGATTGGCGTCGTACACCGATCTGACCCAGCCATGCATGGCGTTGCGAAGCCATTCCCTGTCGGCGGCGCCTCGGTCGAGCGTGCAGCTCATGAACTGCACCGGCGTTTCGTCGATGCGAGCTATCGCGTGCGTGCAATAGCGCTGGCGCATCTCCTCGTAGGCCGGCAGCAGGGCTGCGCCGGAGGCATAGAACGCGCCCCAGGGCTCGCGGCGATAGAAAATTTCCTTCTGCCCGCTGTTGTCGGCGAGTTCTGAGTTCAAGTCATCCAGCAATCTGGAAAACTGCTTTTCCGTCACACGGAAGTCCTGGAAGGACTTGGCCATCGAGACGCTGAAAAAGCGATCCAGGGCCGGTGGCGAACCCAGCGCAGCCAATTCGTCGCGGCGGGCGTACAGCTCGATGACGCGGATTTCGGCGGCGAACCATTCGCGGAAACTGCCCATCAGCATGGCTGAGCGGGTGGACACGGCGACGAATCCGGCCGGTGCGGGAATCTCGATCGTGCGCGAGCCGAGTTGGTATCGGTCCGCGGCCACTGTGCCGCCGGACATAGCCAGCGCGACGCCCAGGGCCACTGAAGCGCGACGCAGGTAAGGCATTAGTGATCCCGACAGCCGAAAAAAAGCCGCCGCGCAGCGCACGGCGGCGGCAGGTGACAAACGCGGATTACTGGCCGCGCATGCGACCCAGGAAACGGGTCTGCTGGTTGCCCATATGCGGCAGCTTGATGCGGCCGATCGCGCTGATGCGTTCCTCGGCCATGCGGTCGGCGGCCTTGTAGGTCGGTATGCCGTCGCGCGCGGCGATCTGGAAGATCTTGCCGAGGTTGTAGTAGATCGTGCGCATCATGCGCATGGCGCGTTCGCGGTTGTAGCCGTCGATTTCCAGCGACACGTTCATGAGGCCGCCGGCATTCACGGCGTAGTCGGGTGCGTAGAGGATGCCGCGGGCTTCGACGTCGTCGCCGATCGCATCGTTGGCGAGTTGGTTGTTCGCCGCACCGCAGATGACCTTGCACTGCAGGCGCGGCAGGGTCTTCTCGTTCACTGTGCCGCCGAGCGCGCACGGCGAATAGATGTCGGCCGGCACGTCGTAAATCTCGTCCAGGGCCACCGCTTCGCAGCCGAACTCGTCGACGCAGCGCTTGACCGCTTCCTGGTTGATGTCGGTGACCCATACCTTCGCGCCCTGCTCGCGCAGCAGCTTGACGAATTCCATGCCGACATGGCCGACGCCCTGCACGGCGTAGCTGTACTTGCCCACGTCCTCGTTGCCGAACTTGACGTTGAGCGCGGCCATCAGGCCCTGCAGCGTGCCGAATGCGGTGAACGGCGAGGGATCGCCCGAGCCGCCGTGGACCTGATGCACGCCGGTCACGAACTCGGTTTCCTTGAGCACGTATTCCATGTCGTTGACATCGATGCCGACGTCCTCGGCCGTGATATAGCGGCCGTTGAGCGAATTGATGAAGCGGCCGAAGGCGCGGAACAGCGCTTCGGACTTGTCCTTGGACGGATCGCCGATGATCACGGCCTTGCCGCCGCCGAGGTTGATGCCGGACACCGCCGCCTTGTAGGTCATGCCGCGCGACAGGCGCAGCACGTCGTTCAGCGCCTCCTGCTCGGTCTTGTAAGCCCACATGCGCGTACCGCCGAGCGCAGGGCCGAGGACCGTGTTGTGGATCGCGATGATGGCCTTCAGGCCCGCGTCCTTGTTGTGGCAGAAAACGACCTGCTCGTGGCCCGTCTGAGCGAGGGTTTCAAAGATCATCGACGTACTACTCCGGCTGGAGACGCAGTGCCTGCGCGGCCGACGGCGCACGATTGGCGCATCAAACCCGCGAAGATCCTGCGCTAAGTGACTGAGTGGGAAGACATACGCGCCAACGCCCGCAATTCAGGGGCGGGCGTTGGCGGCGCGTAGTGTAGCCCCGCCGCGAGGTAGGTGGAACGCTTCGACGAAAAGTGCTGGGAACCGCAACGACCGCGCTTTTCGGCATTGTCACCGCGCGCAATGCCGCCTGGCACCGTCCAACAATACAAAGCGCGCTTCGGAAGCTCTTAGAGCCCCCTTGAGTCAAGGGGGCGGCCGACGCACAGCGTCGGCCGGGGTTGTGGAGATCTGGTGCACGGCCCAAGGGCCATAGCGTTGCCGGATACTGTG
>NZ_JAVTWC010000058.1:20588-32273 GCF_032229445.1 Tahibacter sp. | reverse complement strand
ACGCAGGGTTGTGGAGATCTGGTGCACGGCCCAAGGGCCATAGCGTTGCCGGATACTGTGGTGCAAAACAACGCAGGGTTGTGGAGATCTGGTGCACGGCCCAAGGGCCATAGCGTTGCCGGATATTGTCGTGCTGCATGGCAAAAAAGCGACGATCGAAAAGCGTCCGAGGTATTCCTTACGGGATCATGATGTTGCCGGTGCGCGGCTTTTCCGGCTTCTTGACCGGCTTCACGTCGTCGAGCGTGCGCAGGCTGACGTCGTCGACCCAGACCGTGCCGGTATCGAGCAGCAGCAGACCGATCACGACGTTGTGCACGTCGTGCGGCACGGTCAGCGTGATCCTGATGGTCTTCCACTTGTCCACAGTTCCGGTCACGAACTCGCCCTTGATCTGTTCGAGCACGTCGCCGCTGCTGCTCGTCAGATTGATGTAGGGACCGAAGCCGCCGGGGCCGACGTCTTCGGCACGCACCTGCACGCGGTATTCGATCGTGCGGCCAGCGAGCGGGGCGGCCGGGAGGGACTGGTCGAGCGCGCCGTAGTGCTGTTCCTTGATTCGCGTCAGGCGGAAGCTGCGCTTGCCCTTGGCGAAGATGTCGCCGACGGTCGTGAACTCGTAGGAGTTCTCGCCCGCGTGCTGTGACGCGCGCCAGCCGCTGATCACATCGTGCACCGTTGCCGGTTCCTCGAAGCTCGGGTTCTGCAGCGGAATATCCTTGGCCGCGGCGGTGCCGGCGGCAAGGCTGAGCAGCAGGGCGGTCCGGTAGAACATGCGCAACTCCGAGTCGTGGCAGGCAAAGTCCAATCATAGTGCCCCGCGCGGCCGCTGCCGAGCGAGGCATGCGTGGCCGGGCAGGGCCAATTGGTCCGGACAACCGGCCGGCTGGTGCGCGCGCGCCGCGGGCTACAATGCCGGCCTGCGCCACTTTCGCCGGGACTGACGATGAGCTCACCTGCCCAACTCGTAGCCACGCAGGATCAGGTGGCCAACACGGCCCCACTGCGCTTCGTCACCGCTGCGAGCCTGTTCGACGGCCACGACGCCGCGATCAACATCATGCGCCGGCTGATCCAGGCGCAGGGCGCCGAGGTCATTCACCTCGGCCACAACCGCTCGGTCGAGGACGTGGTCCGCGCCGCGCTGCAGGAAGACGCCGACGCGATCGCGCTGAGTTCCTACCAGGGCGGCCACGTCGAGTACTTCAAGTACATGGTCGACATGCTCAGGGAACGCGGCGCGGGCCATGTGCGCGTTTTCGGCGGCGGCGGCGGCACGATCACGCCGGAGGAAATCGCCGAGCTCCAGGCCTACGGCGTGGAGCGCATCTACCATCCGAACGACGGCATGCACATGGGCCTGGTCGCGATGATCGAGGACGTGGTGCGCCGCGCGGGGCAGGGGCGGCGTCAGCGCGACGAAAACCGCGCACCGCTGTCGGCTGCGCAGCCGGCGCTGGACGATGAGATCGGCATCGGCCGCATGCTGACCGCGATCGAGAGCGGCGACTACACCGACACCGATCTCGCGCAGCTGCGCAAGGACTGGAACGCGTCCGACCCGCGCTTCGCGCTGTCCGGCCGCGGCGCGCCGGTCATCGGCATCACCGGTACTGGCGGCGCCGGCAAATCCTCGGTTACCGACGAACTGCTCAATCGCTTCCTCGCCAGCTTTCCTGACATGCGCATGGCCGTGATCTCCGTCGACCCGACGCGGCGTCGCACCGGCGGCGCGCTGCTCGGCGACCGCATCCGCATGAACTCGCTGCGCAGTCCGCGCGTGTTCATGCGTTCGATGGCGACGCGGCGCCAGCACGTCGCGACGAACATCGTGCTCAAGGACTGCATCGCGTTCCTCAAGGGGCTGGGCTACGACCTCGTCATCGTCGAGACCGCCGGCATCGGCCAGTCCGATTCGGAAATCGTCGACCTCGTCGACTTCCCGATGTATGTCATGACCAGCGATTTCGGCGCGCCGAGCCAGCTCGAGAAGATCGACATGCTCGACTACGCCGAACTCGTCGTGCTGAACAAGTTCGACAAGCGCGGTGCAGAAGACGCGCTGCGCGACGTGCGCAAGCAGTGGAAGCGCAACCGCGTCGCGTTCCAGATGAAGGACGAGGACGTGCCGGTCTTCCCGACCATCGCGAGCCAGTTCAACGATCCCGGCGTCAGCTGGATGTTTGTGAGTCTTTGCCGCCTGTTGGCGGCAAAGATGGGAATCGGGAATCGGGAATCGGGAATCGCGGCGAGCGACCGTTGCGACTTCAGTCCTGAGATCGACACCTCGCTCAAGGAGCCGCGCGCGACCGTGCTGATACCGGGGCAACGCGTGCGCTATCTGGCTGAGATCGCCGAACAGGGCCGCAGCATCAATGCCGCGATCGAGTCGCAGGCACAGATCGCCGATCGCGCCCAGTCGTATTGGCAGTCGCTGCGCGATCTCGACGACGCGGCCTTGCCCAGGGCGCTGGATCTCTACGCCGTCGAAGCGCTGGCCGAAGGCGACGACCGCAGCCTGAAGACCCTGCGCCAGCGCTACAACGATGCGGTGCAATCGCTGTCCTCCGAAGGGCTGAAGCTGCTGCGCGGATGGCCGGCGCGCCTCAAGAGCGTCACCGACGAGTTCACCGAATATCAGGTGCGCGACAAGACCATCCGCGTCGGGAACTACCGCGATTCGCTGAGCCACCAGAAGATTCCCAAGATCGCCGCGCCGAATTACCGCAGCTGGGGCGAACTGCTGGTATTCCTGCAGAAAGAGAATCTTCCCGGTTACTACCCGTATACCGGCGGCGTCTATCCGTATCGCCGCACCGGGGAGGATCCGATCCGCATGTTCGCCGGCGAAGGCACGCCCGAGCGCACCAACCGCCGCTTCCACTACCTCAGCGTCGGCCTGCCGGCCGCGCGCCTGTCCACGGCGTTCGATTCGGTCACGCTGTATGGCGAGGATCCGGCCGTGCGCCCCGACATCTTCGGCAAGATCGGCAATTCCGGCGTCAACATCGCCACGCTCGACGACATGAAGAAGCTCTATTCGGGCTTCGACCTCTGCGCGCCGACGACCTCGGTGTCGATGACGATCAACGGACCGGCGCCGATCATCCTCGCGATGTTCATGAACACCGCGATCGACCAGCAGGTGGAAAAGTACCTGCGCGAGGACGGCGCGCGCTGGGATGCCGCGCGCGCGACGATCGAGAGGCTGTACCAGGGCCGCAGCCGGCCGCAGTACGGCGGCATGCTGCCCGAGGGCAACGAGGGACTGGGCCTGGGCCTGCTCGGCGTGACCGGCAACCAGGTCGTCGATGCGGAAACCTACGAGCGCATCAAGGCGAAGACCCTGGCGACCGTGCGCGGCACGGTGCAGGCCGACATCCTCAAGGAAGACCAGGCGCAGAACACCTGCATCTTCTCGACCGAGTTCGCGCTGCGCATGATGGGCGACATCCAGCAGTATTTCGTCGACCGGAACGTCCGCAACTTCTATTCGGTGTCGATCTCCGGCTACCACATCGCCGAGGCCGGCGCGAACCCGATCAGCCAGCTCGCCTTCACCCTGTCCAACGGATTCACCATCGTCGAGTACTACCTCGCGCGCGGCATGAAGATCGACGACTTCGCGCCGAACCTGTCGTTCTTCTTCTCCAACGGCATGGACCCGGAATACACCGTCATTGGCCGTGTCGCGCGGCGCATCTGGGCGCGCGCGATGCGCGAGCGTTACGGCGCGGACTCCCGCAGCCAGATGATGAAGTACCACATCCAGACCTCGGGCCGTTCGCTGCACGCGCAGGAAATCCAGTTCAACGACATCCGCACTACGCTGCAGGCGCTCTACGCGCTGTTCGACAACTGCAACAGTCTGCACACCAACGCCTATGACGAGGCGATCACGACGCCGACCGAGGAAAGCGTGCGCCGCGCGGTCGCGATCCAGATGATCATCAACAAGGAACTCGGCCTGAACTTCAACGAGAATCCCTGGCAGGGCAGCTTCGTCGTCGACCAGCTCACCGACATCGTCGAGGAAGCTGTCTACAAGGAGTTCGAGGCGATCAGCGAGCGCGGCGGCGTTCTCGGTGCGATGGACACCATGTACCAGCGCGGCAAGATCCAGGAAGAAAGCCTCTACTACGAACACAAGAAGCACGACGGCAGCCTGCCGCTGATCGGCGTCAACACCTTCCTGCCCAAAGACCACGGCGGCGACATCGTCACCCAGATCGAACTGATCCGCTCCACCGAAGCCGAGAAGGGCCAGCAGATCGAGAACGTCGCCGGTTACCAGCGCAACCGCAACGACTACGCCGAAGACGGGCTCAAACCGCTGCAGGCCGCCGCGCGCGAACGCCGCAACGTGTTCGAGAGCCTCATCGACGCGGTCAAGACGCACAGCCTCGGGCAGATCAGCCACGCGCTGTATGACGTGGGCGGGGAGTATCGGCGGAATATGTGATGACCGGGCACTGAGCGATGCCTGGGATTGCGGGCCCGTTGCGCGAAGCGCCGCGGGTTCGATTGCGACGATCTGTTGCGGGGAGATGAGGCGTGAATTCGAAACGTGAACTTGGCGATGATCGGAGCCGCTTCCTGTTCGCCGCCGAAGGCGGTGCGCTGTATGGTTGCGTGACGCATCCGGATCCTTTTGCGGCATTCTTTTCGCTGATGGAGGTCGTCGCCATGCTGTGTCCGACACCGCCGCCGCGTACTCCGCTTCGCGGTACGGATTTCCGCCTGTAGACGCAAGGCGCAATGATTCACGGCGTGCGTCCAACTTTCGATGGTGACGCCGGAATTTACCGAGAACGAGGTTTTGCGATGAGCGAAGTCGTTTTTCTTGTTGAAGAAGCCCCCGAAGGAGGCTATTCGGCGCGTGCGCTCGGCGAGTCGATATTCACGCAAGCCGAAACGGTGGAGGAGTTGCGCGAAAACGTGCGCGACGCTGTTCGATGCCACTTCGATGAAGGTCGAAAGCCCACGGCAATCCGACTCCATTTTGTGCGCGACGAGGTCCTGGCCGCATGAGACTGCCTCGGGACATGGATGCCCTGGACCTCGTGAAGGCATTGCACAGACTGGGATATCAGGTCGTTCGGCAGACAGGAAGCCACATCCGGCTGCATTGCGAACAACCGGCAGCGCATTCGCTCACGGTACCGAATCACGCGCCAATTAAACTCGGCACTCTTGCCGCGATACTCCTCGACATCGCCTCGGCGAGGCGCATCAGCAAGGAAGAACTCGCCCGTCAATTGTGGAGCGAGTAAGCGTTTCGGCTGTTGCGGTGCGGCGCTTGCTGCGAAGCTCCTTTTGAAATCCTTTCTACTGTCACGCGGCTTTGTCCATGTCCCAGCAGTCCGCATTGTTCGGCTTCGATCCCGCGGTCCCCACCGACCGCCTGTTCCTCGGCCTTTTCCCGGATCCGGCGAGCGCCGCGCGTATCGCGGTGCTCGGCGAGCACGTCTGTCGCCGCCATGGTCTGTGCGTGCCGCGCCATCAGGTCGAGCGGCTGCATGTCACGTTGTTCCATATCGGCGATTGGGCCGGCCTTCCGGCAGCCACCGTCGAGACGGCCATCGACGCGGCGGCCGCGCTGCGCATGGCGCCGTTCGACGTCCGCTTCGACGAGATCGTGAGTTTCTCGGGCAACCCGCAACGCCGGCCGCTGGTGCTCAAGGCCAGCGCAGGCAACGAGGCGCTGCACGGTTTCCGCGAGAATCTCGGCCGCGAACTGCTCAAGGTCGGGCTCGGCCGCTGCGTCACGCGCACCTTCGAGCCGCATGTCACGCTGGCCTACGCGCCGCAGGCTGTCGTCGCCGAGCCGGTCGAGCCCATCGTGTGGCGGGCCACGGAATTCGCGCTGATCCACAGCCTGCTCGGGCAGACGCGCTATGTCCCGCTCGGCAACTGGCCGCTGCTTGCGGCCTGATCCATGAAGCGATGGTGCTCGTGACGACAAACGGGCAACGGCCATGAGCGACATCCTCTACGGCCCGCGGTTCGACCGCCTCGGCCACGACAGCGTGATCCTCAGTGCGCAGGCGCGGCGTCACGAGGCACGCGCGGTGCAGGGGCCGCTGTCGATCAAGCATGTGGTCCGCGGCGAAGCGTCCTGGCGCATCGGCACGCAACGCTTCACGGTCGATGCGGATACGGCGCTGGTACTGGCGCGTGACGAGACCTACGACATGGACCTGCAGTCCGCCGAACCGGTGGAGACGCTGGTCGTGTTCTTCTCGCACGAGATCGAGGCCGATGCCTGCAGCAGCCGGCTCGCATGCCTCGACGGCCTGCTCGACGATCCGTCGCTGCGGCCGCATGACCTGCTCGCGGTCACGCGGCGGCTGTGGCCGTCGCGGCGTTTCTGCCAGCCGCTGGACGAGTTGCGCGGGCTTGCGCAGATTGACGCCACACCGTCCGAAGCGGAGCTGCGCCTGCGCAGCCTGCTCGACCTGATGCTCGATCTCGTCAGCGAGGTCCGCTCCGAGCGCGAGCGCATCGCTGCGGCGCGCCCGGCCACGCGCGCGGAACTGCATCGGCGCGTGCTCGCCGGCAAAGCCTGGCTCGACGAACACTATGCGTTGCCGTTCTCGCTCGCCGATGCCGCGCGCGCCGCGTGTCTCGCGCCGCATCATTTCCACCGCAGCTTCAAGGCGGTGCTGCGCCGCTCGCCGTTCGCGCACGTCAGCGAACGGCGCCTGCTGAAAGCGCGGCGCCTGCTGCTGCAGGGCGCGGCGTCGGTGACGGAAGCCTGCCTGGCTGTCGGCTACGAAAGCCTGCCGAGTTTCTCGCGCCAGTTCCGCCAGCGCTTCGGCGCCGCGCCGGGCACGCTGCTGCGGAAACGCTGAACGCCGCGATGCGGTCGGCGCCGGTGGCGCAGACGTCGGTTTGCCCACACCGCTACTGCGGACCGGATTATTTCGCAAGCTACGATAAGCGCGCTCCCGCTCAGTGCGGCAGCATGTGCACACCGTTTGCGGAGTACTTCCCATGACCGACACCGCTGCCGTTTCCACCGACGAGTTCTTCCGCCTGATCGGCAGCGGCGACCAGCCCGCCGTGCAGCAGGCCTTGCGCCACGATCCGCTGCTCGCCGACGCGCGTACTGCACAAGGAATTCCGGCGACGCTCTGGGCGCTCTATCACGAACGCGGCGATCTCGCCGCCTGGCTCGGGCTGCAGCGCAGTGCGCTCGATTTCGCCGAGCAGATCGCGCTGGGCCACGTCACCGCGGTGCGCGAACTCATCGAAGCGGATCCGGCCCTGCTGCAGACGCGTTCCGCCGACGGCTTCACCGTGCTCGGGTTGGCCGTGTTCTTCCGCCAGGGGGCGCTGGCGCGCTGGATGATCGAGCAGGGCGCCGACGTCAATGCCTGCGCTGACAACGCGATGCGCGTAGGACCGATTCATGCCGCGGTCGCGCGCGGAGACCTGCAGACATTGCAGGCCCTGCTCGATGCCGGCGCCGATCCGGATACCCCGCAGGCGCACCAGGTGCGGCCGATCCACGCCGCCGCGCTAGCTGGCAACACGGTGATCGTCGCCTTGCTGCATTTCCACGGAGCCGATCCGGGCCTGCCCAACGAACAGGGCGACACGCCTGCGATGCTGGCGCGCCGGGCGGGCCACGAGGCGCTGGCGCGGCGGCTGGAGCGGCTGGCGCAGGCGCGCACGGCGTAAGCCGCTGCCATTCATCGCATGCATACGCGTGCTTCACCCGCGGCGGCACCACGCCGGGCGGTTCATGCGAGAAGGAAGGGGGGGCTTCCTCAGTCCTGATCCGGCGCCGCAACGACAATCTGCGGCGAGCCGCTGAATCCGGGCGCACGATCGGACAGATGCACGTGACTGTAGTCGCCACCCAGGCGTTCCATTTCCGATGCGCAGACGGAAAGGAATTCCGCCATCCCGCGCAGTTCCGCGGGCGTGGCACACAGCGTGATCTCGGCCAATTGCTGCGGTGCGATGTCGTCGTCGCAGCGCTGCGCGATGTATGCGTAAACGTTCATGGTGGCGTCTCCTTCGTGCAGCGGCGTCGGTGTCTGCAGTGTCGTCATGCGGCCAGTCGCGGACTGTCGTTGAGCACCTGCAGGACCTCACGGTGCAGATTCTCTTCGCACGAGGCCAGCAGGCTGCCGCCGAACACGATGCCTTCGCGCTGGCCGCCCAGGCTCGTTGCGATGCCGCCGGCTTCCTCGATGCACGGCACGAGTGCGGCGATGTCCCAGGGCTGCATGATCGTGTCGACGGCGACGTGAACGCTGCCGCGGCAGACCAGCGCGTGCTGCAGGCAATCGCCGCAGACGCGGAATTTCTTCGCGCGCCGCAGCAGCGGCGTGAGGCGGTACGCGGCGCCATGGCGATCCGGATGGATGTCGGTCGCATGCACGCCGGACGCGGAGATCACGGCGTCTTCGATGCGCGTCGCCGCGCCGACGCGTACGCGTTGCGGTTCGCCGTCGCCGCGGCGGAACCAGCAGCCGAGTCCCTTCGCCGCGTAGACGGTCTCGCTGAACACCGGAAAGTGGATCACGCCGACCAGCGGTTCGCCGTGCTCGGCATAGGCGATCAGCGTGCCGAACAGCGGCATGCCGAGCGCGAACGCGCTGGTGCCGTCGAGCGGATCGATGATCCACTGCTGCGCGGCGTCGCGCTCGCCACCGAATTCCTCGCCGAGGATCGCGTGCGTCGGACAGCGCTGCGCGAGCAGCGCCCGGATTGCCTGTTCCGCCGCACGGTCGGCCTGCGTCACCTCGCTGCCGTCGGCCTTGAGATCCACCACGCAGCGCTGGTAGTGCGGCAGGATCTCGCGTTCGGCGACCTGCGCGAGTTCCAGGGCGATGGCGAGCAGGTCGTACAGGCGTTCGGGGTTCATGCGCGGTCACCGTGAAGGGCGAGGCTGCCGATACTGCCATCGCCGTACGCACTACGGTGTCGCCCGCGCATCGAGGACCCGCGGTCGCCGTGTGCGTCTGTACGCAGGTCGCGCGTGCGAGGTGTCGGGGCCGATAACCGATCGACGGAGTCCGTCCGGTGATCCGGCGAAGCATCGTTGCCGATGCTTCGCCGGTAGGTCGGTCGCAGACGGCTACTTGGTCCGCATGATCGCGGTCGACAGCGCCGGATTCGTGCCGCTGTTGTCGGTGATCGCGATCGTCGCCAGCTGGCCGGCCGCCACGCCGACGCGGATATAGCGCGTGCCGCCGCCGGGGCCGATGTTGGCCGTCAACGGCGTGCCGTTGGCCGGGTTGTCCACCGCAAGCGGGAAGCCGCCAAGGCCGCCATAGACCGAGCGGTAGTTCCAGCTCGGCAGGGTGTACTGCGCAGCCACGCCCGCGATGCCGGCGTCGTCGGCATAGGCCGCGACGAGGAAGTCCGGCACCCAGTCGTTCGCATTCACGCCCAGTGCCGCCGTCAGGTTGGCGGTACCGACCTGGCTGGTATTGACCAGCGCGTTGAACACCGCGGTGTCGCCGGTGTTCAGGCGGTCCAGCGCGTAGCGCAGGAAGGTGTGCGTGTGCGCGAAATTGCCGGCCAGCAGGTCATGCGACTCTGGCAGCGTGCCGGTGGAGTGGGGCTGCTGCCGCAGCGGTCCGAGGCGCACGCTGCCGTTGCTGCTGCCCAACTGGTAGAAGAACGAGCGCATCTGGCCGTACATCGTGTTCTCGAACGTGTTGAACGCTGCCACGCGCACCGATGCGTTCGGTCCCGTCGTCAGCGTCGACAGCTGGATGTTGCCACGCGGCGCCAGCCCGACCGATGTGCTGTAGAACACCAGTTCCTGCATGCTCCAGGCCAGTGCTTCGTCGAGCCAGAACTGTTCCAGCGGTGCGGCACCGTTGAAGTACAGGCGGCGCGACGCGTTGAACAGGTGCTCGGCGTGATGAATCATCGTCGGGCCGGCATTGCCGTAGGCAAACGAAATGGTGCGCACGTTCGAGTTCACCGAGCCCGTGGGATCCGGCACGAACAGGTAGAGGATTTCGCCCTGGTTGCTGCCGCCGCAGCTGGCAGCGGCGAACAGGTCGCGAGGCTGGAACATGCCAGGCACGACGGTGCTGCTCGCCGGCGGTGACAGTTCATTGAGCTTCTTCGTGAAGAACACGATCACGCCGCCGTTGCTGTCGATGTCGCTGAGTTCGCCCAGGTTCGTGCGCAGGATATCCATCGCGCCGGTCCGCAGTAGCGTCGTCGTGCTGAAGCTCGCCCCCGGCGTGGCGCCCGGCGGCGCCTGCACAAACGCATTCATCATGTTCTGGAAATCGACGGTCTGGTAGCCGCCTGCCACCGCGGGCACCCAGGTGCCGCTACCCGCCGGTTGCTCGACGACTTCCTGCACCGCGTACAGCACCGGCTGGCCAGCCGTCTGCGGCGTCGTGATGGCTTCGACGCGGGCCTTGCGGATGTCGGTGGCAATGCCGCAGGCCCCGACCGACGCGTTGAGGTCGATGAGCTGGCCCACGGTGAGTGGACCGGTACCGCGTGGCGTGACCAAGTCGGCCTCGCTGTGCACGTGGCCCGACGGGAATGCGGCGGGCGTCTCGAACGCGTGCAGATCGACCGGTGCGTCGGGCGATGCAGCGAGTGGCGCCAGCAGGCTGGCTTCGGGACGCGGTGTCGGCGGCCCCGTAACCGGCTGGATGTCGGTGCCGGTGACGGTCACGCTGGTATTGCCCGACGTGGCCAGGCTGATCGGCAGGTAGGTGTACTCGGTCACCGCGCCGCTGGAACTCTGGATGCACACCGAGGCGGAACCGGTAACCGGGGCGCGCACGACCTGGCCGAGGGCCAGGTCAAGGCAGGCGCTGATGACGAAGCTCTGCTGTACCTGCGGTGCGGCGTTCCAGTTCGCATCGCCGGCCTGGTCGGCATTGATCACGCAGGTGCCTGCAGCGAGGAAGCTCACGGTCGAGCCGCTGATCGAGCAGACCGCCGCGGCGCTCGGATCGATGGCGAAGCTGACCGTCAGGCCCGAGGTCGCGGTGGCGGTCACCGTATACGTAGCACCGCCAGTCACGTTGGCATTGGTCGGCGCGGTCGAGGTGAAGGTGATCGTCTGGTCGGCGCGCGCGACCACGAAGCTCTGCTGTACCTGCGGTGCCGGGTTGAACGTCGCATCGCCGGCCTGGTTGGCGTTGATCACGCAGGTGCCCACGCCGATGAAGCTCACGGTGCTGCCGGCGATCGAACACACGCCGCTCGCGGCGGCATCGATGGTGAATGCGACCGGCAAGCCGGACGTTGCCGTCGCCGTGACTGTGTAGGTCGGACCGCCGAACGTCGCCGCGGCCGGCGCGGTCGAGGTAAAGCTGATGGTCTGGTTCGTCCGGCTGACCGTGAAGCTCTGCTGCACCTGCGGTGCCGCGTTCCAGTTCGAGCTGCCGGCCTGGTTGGCGTTGATCACGCAGGTGCCCGCGCCGATGAAGCTGACCGTGCTGCCCGCGATCGAACACACGCCACTCGCGCTCGCGTCGATCGTGAACGCGACCGGCAAGCCGGAGCTGGCGTTTGCCGTGACCGTATAGGTCGGACCGGCGACTGTCGCTGCAGCCGGCGCGGTCGAGGTGAAGCTGATCGTCTGGCTGCTGCGCGCGACGGCGAAGCTCTGCTGCACCTGCGGTGCCGCGTTCCAGTTCGCGTTGCCGGCCTGGTTGGCGTTGATCACGCAGGTGCCCGCGC
>NZ_JAVTWC010000058.1:0-20488 GCF_032229445.1 Tahibacter sp. | reverse complement strand
GGTTGGCGTTGATCACGCAGGTGCCCGCGCCGATGAAGCTGACCGTGCTGCCCGCAATCGAACACACGCCGCTGGCAGCGGCATCGATCGTGAACGCCACCGGCAAGCCCGAGGTCGCCGTGCCCGTGACGGTATACGTCCCACCGGCGACAGTCGCTGCGGCCGGGGCTGTCGAGGTGAAGCTGATCGTCTGGCTGCCGCGCGCGACGGCGAAGCTCTGCTGCACCTGCGGCGCAGCGTTCCAGTTCGCGTTGCCGGCCTGGTTGGCGTTGATCACGCAGGTGCCCGCGCCGATGAAGCTGACCGTGCTGCCCGCGATCGAACACACGCCGCTCGCGGCGGCATCGATCGTGAACGTGACCGGCAAGCCGGAGCTCGCGGTCGCCGTGACCGTATAGGTCGGGCCAGCGACCGTCGCTGCGGCCGGAGCCGTCGAGGTGAAGCTGATCGTCTGGCTGCCGCGCGCGACGACAAAGCTCTGCTGCACCTGCGGTGCCGGGCTGTAATTCGCGTTGCCGGCCTGGTTGGCGTTGATCACGCAGGTGCCGGCACCGGTGAAGCTGACCGTGTTGCCCGCGAGCGCGCATACGGCACTCGCGCTGGCGTCGATGGTGAACGCGACCGGCAGACCCGAGGACGCCGTGGCCGTGACCGTATAGGTCGGGCCGCCGACGACCGCGGCGGCTGGCGCGGTCGACGTATAGAAGATCGACTGGCTGCCCGCGGCGACCGCGAAGCTCTGCTGTACCTGCGGTGCGGCGTTGTAGTGTGCGTTGCCGGCCTGGTTGGCGTTGATCACGCAGGTGCCGGAGGCGAGGAAGATCACCGTCGAACCGGTAGCCGAGCACACACTCGTCGCACTCGCGTCGATCGTGAACGCGACGGTGAGGCCGGATGTCGCCGTGGCCGTGACGGTATAAGCCGCGCCGCCGACGGTCGCCGCTGCGGGGGCTGTCGAGGTGAAGCTGATCGTCTGGCTGCCGCGTGCGACGGCGAAACTCTGCTGTACCTGCGGTGCGGCATTCCAGTTCGCGTTGCCGACCTGGTTGGCATTGATCACGCAGGTGCCCGCGCCGATGAAGCTCACGCTGCTGCCCGCGATCGAACACACGCCGCTGGCGCTGGCATCGATGGTGAAGGCCACCGGCAGCCCCGATGTCGCCGTGCCCGTGACCGTATACGCCGCACCCGCGACGACGGCCGCGGCCGGTGCGGTCGAGGTGAAGCTGATCGTCTGGCTGCCCGGACCGACCGCGAACGACTGCTGGATCTGCGGCGCCGGATTGAAGTTCGCGTTGCCGGCCTGGTTGGCGTTGACCACGCAGGTGCCGGCGGACAGGAACGTCACGCTATTGCCGGCGATGGCGCAGACGCTGCTCGCGCTCGCATCGATGCTGAAGGCGGCGGCCAGGCCTGAGGTCGCCGTCGCGCTGACGCTGTAGGCCGTGCCGCCGACGACGGCGGCGGCCGGCGCGGTCGAGGTGAAGCTCAGCGTCTGGTCGGCGCGGCCGACCGCGAAGCTCTGCTGCACCTGCGGCGCGGCGGCATAGTTTGCATCGCCGGCCTGGTTCGCGTTGATCACGCAGGTGCCGGGATTCTGGAAGCTCACGCTGGTGCCGGCGATCGAGCACACCGCGCTGGCGCTGGCGTCGATGGCGAGCGTCACCGGCAAGCCCGAGGTGGCCGTCGCCGACACGCTGTAGGCCGTGCCACCCACGGCCGCGCTGGCCGGCGGTGTCGAGGTGAAGCTGATCGTCTGGCTGCCCTGTGCGACCGATAGCGCGTAGGTGCGGCCGCCGCTGCAGCCGAGCGTGTCGGTGGCGGTGATGGTGACGAGGTAGCTGCCGGTCTGCGTCGGCGCACCGGTCAGGTTGGCCGATGCAGCACCGGTCGATGTCATGCCCAGGCCGAAGCCGGCCGGCAATCCGCCGGTGATGCGGAAATCGAACGGCTGGGCGTTGCTGTTGCTGGCGCCGAATGCCTGCAGATACGCGGTGCCGACCGTTGCCGCGGGCAGGGTCGTGGAGGGAGTGAGCGACGTCGTCGGGCACGGCGCTGCCTGGGCGGTGAAGCCCGCAGCGGCCAGCAGGCCCAGCGTCGCGATTCGCAGGTAACGATGGATCACGAGGCGGTCCCCTTAGTTGACGTCGAAATGCATCAGCGAGACCGGCGTCGTGCTGTTGAGCACGAGCACGAACTGATCGAAGTTGATGGGATAGTCGGTCTGGGTCGGAGAAGCGGTCTGGCGCAGATAGCCGCGCACCTGGGCGCTGGCCGCCATCACCGGGCTGTCCAACGGCACGAAGCTGGTGTCACGGAGCGTGTACCAGGTGCCGTTGGTGACCTGCGCTGCCGAGAGCACCTGGCCCTGCGAGCCGCCGCTGAGGAATCCACTGCAGCCGGCGCCGGAGAACAGGCGCACCTCGACCGTCGCGGCAAGGCTGCCGTCCGTCGCCATCGCCGGCGGCGCGCGGAAGGCCATGCCGTAGTTGTAGAAGGTGACGCTGGTCGGCGCCGCGAAATCGACGCATTGGGCGATACCCGAGGCCGCATTCACCGCCGAGGCCATCGCATTGAAATTCACGAGCGCCGAGCCCGACGCGGGGTTGTTGTCCAGGTCCGGCGTCGCGGCCCAGGCCGGCGCCGTGCCGCTGCCGACCGGATCCGGCGCGGCCGAGACGAACGCCGTCCACGGCGTCAGCTGGGTATTCAGATACGGATTCGGAACGATGGTCTGCGCCTGCGCCCAGGGGGCGGCGGAAACCAGGAACAGCAGTGCCGTCGAACGCAGCCGGGCGTTCCTGTGCGCAGCAAGCAGCGGCAAGGCGCCGCCGAGGCGGGACAGTCGAGACATCGGATTTTCCCCTGTTGCTGAAAGCGGATGCGCATACGGGATACGTATGCGTATTTTTGCTAGCGAGTCTATCAGTGCGCCGCGAAGGCTGCTGTGGCGGGCGCGACGGTGGCGCTGCCACCCGCGGGGTGCTCAAGCTGCGACGAGACAGCCTTGCGCGAGCGACGCGCCGTTCCCGTGTTCGAAACGCAGCACGCGGGCCATCCACCTGTCGGCATTCCCGAGCCGGCACGTACTGGGCGCACGACGGTCCCGGCGGACAACAAAAAGGGGCTCGCGCGCTCCCGACCAATCCATACAAGAGCGCGGGGCGGCAAGGCCGCGTGCCTCCTACAACATCGCCGGTTTTTCGAAACTGCAGGACATCACGGCAGGGACGGCAATCGGCCAACCTGCTGCCACCGCACCAAGGCCGACCTTGGCCCCGGGTGCTGATCGAGCCTGGCCATGGCTCCAACGACGGCCCTGGCAAACAGGCAGCGCTTGTCGCTACAGCGGCCATTACTCCACGTGGTGTGGAAAATTATATTTTTCCGTTCGCTGCGTCGATCTCAATCGTCATCACCCTGGTTGCCGTCGCGCCCTTCTCCGCCACGTTTGCTGCCTTCGTCCGCGCTGCGATGGCACTCGACGCAGTTGTCGAAGTTGCGGATGCCTTCCTCGACGTGCTCGCTCCGGATATTGGCGGGCGTGTGCTCGTGGCAGCCATAGCAGGTATAGCGGCTGTAGTCGTTGCGCGCGTGGCAGGTGACGCATTGCGTATCGTGTTCGCCGTCGAGACGGAAATACCGGTCGTGATCGAACGTCGCAGGCAGCCATTTGTCCTGGCGGTGGCATTGGCCGCAGTTGCCGGTGATCTGCCGGTGCAAGGTGTTACTCGGCGGCTGGTGGCAGGTCTGGCACTGCGTGCGCGCGTCAGGCTGCAGCAGGGCGTGGTCAAAGCGGCCCTGCGGGCGGAACCGCATCGCGCCGGTATGGTCGCTGTGGCAGGCAAGGCAGTCTTGCCCGACGAGATTCTGATGGAACGGCACCGACGTCGCCGGCTTGACGATAGGCAGGCCGGTGGTGGTCGTCCGGCCGATCTGCGCCGGCTTGTGGCAAGCCATGCAGCGTTGCGCCTGCGCGCCGCGCAGCGGTGCATGACAGGCGAAGCAATCCGTCTCCAGGCTCTGATGGCCGGGTAGCAGTTTTCCCGGCGCGACCATCAGGTGCGCATACGCGAATGCGAGCACCGCCAGCACCAGCATGTTCACGGCCAGCACCAGCTTGAACATGCGGCTCATTTCCAGCCCCAGAGCAGGAAGATGCTGACAATGTGGCCGAGTGCGAGCACCGCGAATACGACGAAGATCGGAATATGTATCCTGCGCCACTTCGCCATGGCGTCGAGGGTAACCGCGTCCCAGAACAGCGCCCGCTCGGCCTCCGGCAGCGGCAGGCCGCGCAACTGGAAACGGTCACGCTGCTGCTGCACGTGCCGACGTGAGCGGTTGAGCAGGAACTTGCCGACCATTCCGCTGATGACGTTGATCCCCATGGCAACCGTGGCAAGCCAGGGCAGGATCGCCGTGAAATGGATGCCAGCATGCAGCAGCACCAGCAACGACCCCAGCCAGGCGGTGAATTCATGGAAGGCGAGCAGGCGCTTGGGTTCGCCCCAGGAGATGACCTTGCGCTTGCGCAGCGAATAGGTGAGTGACGCCAGGATCAGGATGGTGCCCGGAATGCCGAGGTAGCGCCCGATCCAGACCAGCTCGACGCGGTGGAGCAAGTAGTCCCCGAGCAGCGTGACAGCCGCCAGCAGGACCACCGCCAACGAGAAGGGGAGGATCTGCTGACGCCATAGCGAGGGTGCGCTCATTCAGGCCTCGAGGGTCACGTTGGCCGCGGGCACGCAGCTGCACGGCAGGCACGTGCCGGGCTCGGGGGCGTAGGACGGTGCCTGCCGATAGACGACTTCGCCGGACCGGATCGCAGTCTGGCAGGTGCCGCAGCTGCCGGTGCGGCAACCCGACTCGATCGCGATCCCATTGGCCTCGGCGAAGTCGAGCAGGTTGGCGGATGCAGGCGTCCACGGCAGCGCCTTGCCGGTGCGGGCGAAGGTCACCACGAAGGGAGTATCGACGGGTTGCGCCGCCGCCGCTGCTTCGGCCGCGGCCGTTCCGAGATTGACCGAAGCCGGACCAAATGCCTCGAAGTGGATCCGCGCCGCGGGCACGCCCCAGCCTTCCAGCGCTGGGACCAGGCTTTCCATCATCGGGGTGGGGCCACAGATGTAGAACTCATAGGATTTGATCGGCAGTTCCATGCGAAGCAGCGCTACGCCGACGCGGCCTCTATGGTGGAAGGCGCGCCCGAGCTGGTCATCGGGCAGTGGATCACTGAAGCAGAGTCTGAGGTGGAATCGTGGGTGCGTGGCAGCCAGTCCATCCAGGTGCGCCCGCATGGCGACCTCGCGGCCATTGCGAACGCCGTAGAACAACCAGATCTCGCGTTCGGGCTGCATCTCGACACAGGCGTTCAACATGCTCAGCAGCGGAGTAATGCCGATCCCACCGGCGATCAGCACCACCGGCGCATCGCTCCGGTCGAGGTGAAAATATCCGGATGGTGCGCGCACCTGCAGTTTCGTGCCCTCGACGACGCGGTCGTGGAAATAGTTGGACGAGCGCCCACGCGGGTATGCGGTGCCCGCAGGTGCGGGCACACGTTTGATCGATACGCGGTAATGGTCGGGGCGCGGCGCGTCCGACAGCGAGTAGCACCGGACGATCTGCTGCGTCTCTCCTGACGGGGTCGGTACTTCGAGCCGGAAGGTCAGGTACTGGCCAGGCAGGAACGCAGGCAGCGGCAGGTCGTCTTCGGCAACCAGGTAGTACGAACAGATCGACTCGGCCGCGTCCTCGAACGCCCGCCGGGCGATCGTGAATGTCCGGAAACCCGCCCAGGCCCTGGCCTCGCCGCTCGTAGTGGCCGTTTCGCGTGGCCTTTCCAGGGCCTGCCGCTGCAAGCGCACGTAGTCCTTCCAGTGACGCCAGGCGCCGACCCCCAGGCCGATGGCGACCTGGGCGGCAACGCCCATCGCGATCCAGACAAGAAGACCAAGGGACGTCATGGCGCTCCCGAGTGCGACCGGCCGCTGTTACTCGCGGCGGACGCCCCGTTGTTGGCACACTAGAAAAGACGTGAATATTGCCGCGACCGGATCGTTGCGAGCAGCAGCTAACGCGATAGGGCGACGATCGTCCTGCAGCATACCCTTATTCAGAAGACGCGTGACCCGCCCCATGCGCGGCGAGGGTCGTGCTCCGCAGCGCAAACTTCCTGGCCTGATAAACGGTAGCGGCGGGCGAAGCCGCTACAGCGTTCGTCGCAACGGCAAGCGCGATCGTCACGGTTTGCTCTGCACCGAGGACAGGGCTGACTTGTATTGCCGGTAGTGATCGCCCTCGTCGACGGCAATCTGGCGGAACATCGCCGCGACCTTGCTGTCGCCGGCTCTCTCGGCCTGCTCGGCAAAGCCGATATACATCTGGGTGTTTTCGTAGTGCTCACCGGCCATCGCATCGAGCAGGTTGGCACTATCGCTGGAACCAAGGCCGAGCGCGGCGGCTTCGCGATCGAAATGCTCGTTGGCCTCGACGTTCGCAGATTCCTCGAACAGCTTGGCAAGCGCTTCATTGCCTCGCGCTCGCGCCTGTTCGGCATACCGCAGGTACTTGAGGTTCGCATAAGACTCGCCATGCATGGCGGCCTCGAGGTTCTTCCTGGTCTGCTCGGACAGTGGCTTGACCTCTGCGGCTGCCGACAACGGCGAACAGGTCAGGAAGCAGGCACCGAGGGTCAGGACGATGGCGGCGGAAAAAGTAACGGAATTCATTTGTGCTCTCCTGCTGGGCGTGTGGGGAATGCGTGACGCACGTTATCGACAAGGGCTGACGAAGTCCTGACGAACAACAGGTGTCGCGACGTCAGGACTTCGTCAGCTCTGGCGACTACTGTCGGTCGCACTGAGAACTCGCCTCCACGCTCACCCACCCGGGAGTCACGCCATGTCACGTCTAGTCGTCGCCGCACTCGTCGCAGCAGCCTCGCTCATGCCCGCACTGGCCTCCGCCAGCCCTGTCTGCACCAAGGAGCCGGAATCCAAATGGATTCCGGAAGCACAGATGAAGGAGAAGATTGCGCAGATGGGTTACCAGCGGATCAAGGTGTTCAAGAAGACGGCCACGGGTTGCTATGAGATTTATGGCTACAACGCCAAGGGCGCCCGTGCGGAGGTCTACTTCAATCCGGTCACCGGCGCGATCGTTCGCGAGAACATCGACAATTAATGTTCCAACCCACAAGTTTCCGGAAATTCCGGCGTCTTGATCCGCTGCGCTGTTGAACACCGCCGCGATACGTCGTTGCGACTCGCCGCGCCACTGCGGTACGTCTCCTCGCCGCGCCTGGTCTCACGGCGAAATTCATCCGGAATTTCTCGTTCGAAAACGGCGGGCCGACACACTAGTGCCAGTTCGCCAGGGAAATCGCCATGAACAATGTTGCGGCAACAGCGGGGGTCGAACCCACGATCCGGGTCTGGGACCCGATCGTGCGCCTGTTCCACTGGACGATCGTCCTAGGGTACGGCCTCAATATGTGGGTGACCGAGGACGGTAGCGACGCCCACGAGATCATCGGCTATGTCGTGCTGGCTGCAATCGCGATCCGCCTCGTCTGGGGGATACTCGGCAGTCGTCATGCGCGCTTTGTTGATTTTGTCCCCAGGCTGTCGCGGCTGACCGGCTATTTGCGGCAATTGGTGAAACGACGCGAGCCGCGCTATATCGGTCATAATCCGGCCGGTGCAATCATGATCCTGGCGTTGATCGCGTTGCTGATGTCTGTAGGCGTCACCGGCTGGATGATGACGCTGGATGCCTACTGGGGTGAAGAGTGGCTCGAGGAGTTGCACGAGATCCTGGCCAATGCCATCTGGCCGCTGGCCGGATTGCATGTACTGGCCGCGGTGGTCGAGAGCTTCCGCCACCGTGAGAATCTCATAAGGTCCATGATCACCGGCCGCAAGCGCGCTCCGAGTGGCACGGATGTCGATCACACCCGCCATGCGCCTGATTCTGATTGAAGACAATGAGCGGCTGGCCGAACTGATCGGCGAAGGACTGCGTGCGCAGGGCTTTGCCCTGGATTGCTGCGCGACACTCAAGCAGGCAAAGGCATATTTCGCCAGCGGGCACTATGATCTCGCGCTCGTCGATCTTGGCCTTCCCGATGGCGACGGCTTGCACCTCATCCGGCTGCTGCGCACCCAGGGGCAATCCATGCCGGTCATCGTCATCACATCCCGGGATGCGCTCGGCGAACGTGTGCTGGGCCTCGACTCCGGCGCCGACGATTACCTGGTCAAGCCGTTCCAGATCGAGGAACTGGCGGCGCGCTGCCGCGCCCTGTTGCGGCGGCCTGGACACTGCCTGGGAGCGATTCTGCAGGCGGGCAACCTGGGCCTCGACGTCGGTTCCAGACAGGTGAGCGTCGCTGGTACCGTCGTCGACGTGCCGCCCCGTGAAATCGCGTTGCTGGAGCAACTGATGCGTCATGTCGGCCAGGTGGTTCCTCGCCCGGCAATCGATGCCTCGCTGTATGCCTTGAGCAAGGAAGTTTCTCCCAATGCGGTCGAGGCGGCGGTGTCCAGGCTGCGCAAGCGCCTCGCCGCTGCCGGCGCGACCGTGCGGATACATACTGCGCACGGGATTGGGTATCTGCTGAGCGAATGATGCACGTCGCCCCCATTGCACTGGTGCCGAAATGACGTCCGGGAACGCTCCCGATCTGCAACGTACGCAAGGACGGACCAGAGGCGATCGTGGCCTGTTCTACCAGATCTCGGTCCGGCTACTGATCGTCACGGCTGCCTTTGTGCTGATCAACACCTCGATCGTGATCGCGATGTACGCCAACGACAGGCCGACCCTGGCCAGCGACATGATCACCATCGAGGCCGAGCGCATTGCGGACCATCTGCGACGTGGTGAGGGTACTCCGCCGGACCGAGATGACACGTCGGTCGTGCGGGCGAAAGCAATGGTGGTTTACGATCGCAACAGTCAACAAAGATATTTATATAATCCAGGTAATCTTCCATTGGGCGAGGCCGGGTTCTCGCTTGATCTGCATGAAGAGACTTCCCGGGAGGAGCAGGGGGGGCAGTTTTATGTGAGCGGCATGCGCCGCCATGTCGTCAATGGCGAGCCGGTGTGGATCGGCATTGCGGTTTCCGGCCGCGGGACTCGTCCATTCCTGCCGGCAATGCTGAGGGAACTGAGGCAGCACGTCCTGCTGCCGACCATTCCATTGAGCCTGCTGCTGCTTGCCTTCAATATCGTCGTCGTCAAACGCATGCTGGCCCCGCTGCACAAGGCGGCCAGAGAGGTGAACGATCTGCATCCGTCGCTGGTCGGCAGGAGGCTGCAGGTTCCCGAGAGTCCGCGTGAAGTGCGTGCGCTGATCGGTGCGGTCAATCGGGCCATCGAGCGCCTCGAGCACGCGATCGGCTCATTGAAGAATTTCACTGCTGATGCGGCGCACGAGCTGCGCACGCCGCTCGCGGTCATGATGCTGAGCATCGATCGCCTGTCCGCAAGCGAAATCCGCGACAAGCTCAGGCACGATGTCGCCGGAATGACGCGGCTGGTGAATCAGATGCTGGACATCGCGCATGCTGATGCACTGGTGATCCCGGAGGATGCGCGCGCGGATTTGGACGAGGTGGCTCGTGAACTGGTTTCGGACATGTTTCCGCTGGCTGTCGGCAATGGCCATTCCATCGACTTCCATTCGCACGGCCCCGAACTGGTGAAGGGCGTGCCGGACATGATTGAGCGCGCCCTGCGGAACCTGATCCAGAATGCGCTGGCGTACGCGCCCAGGTACTCGGCTATCGACGTGGTCGTCGGGCCTGGGCCGCGGGTCACCGTGCACGACAGCGGGGTAGGCATCCCCGAATCCGTCCGCGAATCTGTGCAGACCCGCTTCTGGACACACCAACGCGACCGGTCATCGCCCGGGGCCGGGCTCGGCCTTGCTATCGTCAGGTCGATCATGGAGGCCCACGGAGGGTGTCTGGAAATCGCCGATGCCGCCGGGGGCGGCGCTTCCGTGTCGCTGGTGCTTCCGCCACTGAAAACGACGTCAGCGCCGTAACCGTCCGGCCCTCCCACCGTTCGTCGCAATTCGATCGAAGCGATCCTTACCTCGCTGGTTGCCGGCGATGCGGCAGTGGCTCGGCGATGCGGCGGTTGGGCACGGGTGGGTACTCGGGTCAGCACATTCGTGAGCTAGGTGAGGCTCATGCGCGCGCTGCTTGGCTATGGCGATCAGGCACATGGCCGCGGCGGCGCGCTCGCCGCGGCTTTGCAGCCGGCAAGAGCCCGTTCCTGGGTTACATTGCAACCGGACGACTAGCGCGTTCCGCGGGATATCGTCGATGGGCAGCCGGCCGACGTCGATGTAGCGCACGAGTGCGGGCCGACGCTGCGAAGTCGCCTGCTTTGTCCGAATCAACGCCGTCAACGACGCAGCCGGCATCGTACTGGCACCGCTCTCGCGCAAGGTGAAGCTGCCGGGATCCGTCTGCGCGGCCCGGATGCCGAAGCGCCGCCGGTGCCGTAGCCGGCGGTGTAGCAGTGTTGTTGGTCGGCGGTTGCGCCGCTAGTGGGTAGCCGCCTGGGCCGCCGAAGACATAGTTCCAGCTCGGGAAGATGTATTCGGGAGCCGCGCCGACCATGCCGTCGTCGGCGTAGCCCGCGATGGCCATGCCGCGGGCCCAGAGCTTGGGGTAGGCACGTCGCGCGTGTGCAACCGTCATGCCGGATGCTCCCGAGTCCATTGTCCCGGATCCGATTGCCGTCTCCGGTAATCGGCGAGCGACGACGCGCCGGAAGCCAATGCGGCCGGAGAAATAGTGTCCAAAAAGTACTATTTTCTTTTGTGGATATAGCCTGCCGCGGTTCCCTCCGGGACATTTTCCGGCGGCGTCCTGGGGGACAGGTTCAGCCTGGCGGCGCAGTGTCCTGCAGCGCCTTCAACAGCAGGTTCGCCGACGCCGCCGCCGACCCGTCGCCGGTCAGCGCAACGGCGACGAACGCGCGGTCCTGCGGCGACCAGATCACCAATGCGCCCGCGCCTGGCGTACCGCCGGCATGGCCGATCCATGCAAGGCGCGTGGCGCCGTCGGGTACGTCGAACACCATCAGGCCGAGGCCGTAGTACGTGCCGCTGTCGAACATGGGATAGAGCGTCGCGGTCATGTCGGCCACGCGCGCGGCGGGCAGCAGGTCGCCGTTGAACAGCGCGGCGAGCACACGTGTCATGTCGGCTGCATCGGCGGCTATGGGGCCTGCGGCGCCAGGCCAGCGCGGATCGATGGGTTTTTCCTTCGTCGAGGTCAACGGCGCGATATCGCGTGTGTCGCTGTCGGCGTGCAGGGCACGGGTGTGTTTGACGCCCAGCCTGTCGATGACGCGTGCGGTGATTGCCTGGTCGAGCGGGCGGCCGTCCACCTGCTGCACGATCGCGCCGAGCAGGTCGTAGCCGGTGTTGCTGTAGCGCCAGTTCGCGCCGGCGCAGAACATCGCTCCGTGCTGCCGCGCGATGGCGAGGTTCTCTTCGAGCGAGCGCAGGCGCGGTTCGGCGCGCGCCTTGCGGTCTTCGTTGGCGCTGAACAGGCCGCTCGTATGGGCCAGCAGATCGCGCACCGTGATCGCCTCGCCGTTGGGCACGTCCTCGATCCAGCGGGACACGGGTGCGTCCAGATCGAGCCTGCCTTCGGCGGCGAGCTGCAGCACGACCACGGCGGTGAAGGTCTTGCCGGCGCTGGCCCAATACAGCAGCGGTGCGTCGGCGGGCGTGACGGATTTCGTCCACATTCCGCGACCGGGCGCGGCGACGGCGGCGCTGGCGGCGGTTGCGCCGCTGGCCTTGTACAACGTGGCGAAGGCGGCGTCGAGGCGCTGCCTCGTCGCGGCGTCGAAGGGGGTATCGTCCAGCGGGCCGGGCGCGGGCGCGACGGTCACGGTGTCGTGCAGCGGACGCCCGGCATAGGCTTCGCGTGTATCGCAGCGTACGGGCTTGTAGTCGGCGGCGGTCGCGCCGCCGAGCGGGAGCAGGGCAAGCAGGAGTGGCACGACACGGGCGAGGGACGCGGACATGCGGTGGGCTCCGGCACGGGACGAGGTTGTCTGGCAAGCGTACACGGCGCCACGGACAGCGACGCTCATGGCCGGTGTCGATCTGCGCGGTCAGCAAGCGGCGATTCATGCGCAACCTCGCTGCCGATGCATCGCCAAGGCCGCTCCGCGTCGCGGCGGCGTCGTACGCCGCTCGCGTGGAGCGACTCGGCCCCATGCGATACTCGTTCAGATCCTGCGGCAGCGACGCCGCACGCCCACCGGTCCGACTGTCCATGATCCGCTGCCTGCGCATGTTGCCATGGCTTTCCCTGTTGCTGTCGGCGCTGTTGTCCGCGCAGGCGAACGAACCTCTGCCCCCGCCCACCGTCCGCGAACCCCTGCCGTTCGTGGAAGCGAGTGGCGTGGTGGAGGGCAGGGTGCCGTTTTCCGAACTGATCCGCGTGCTGGGGCAGGCCGATCGCGATCGCAGCCAGCGCGTGGCCAGGTATCGCGGCGGCGCGGCCTCCGACGAGTTGCAGACGATGGAATACACCCAGCGCGGACTGACTTTCCGCATCCGCCGCGGCGCGACGTTCGACCGGGATGCGCCAGCGGAGAGCATGGTGGTCGAAGCGCCGGCGGCGGCGCGCACGCCGACAGGGCTGCACATCGGACAGGAAGAATCCGAAGCGCGGGCGCTGCTGTCGTCGCACTATCGGTCTGTCCGCGAATTTCAGTTCTCGACTTCGCATCAGATCACGGTAAAGCCCTTGCACGGCAGCCGCACGCTGGCGGTGTCGTTCCGGGACGGTCGCGTGAGCCGCATGGAGTTCGCGCTGCAGGACCCGCCCTGGCTGTCGCGCTCGACGCGCAAGCTCCTCGGCTCGCTGTTGATGTGTGGCCTGCTGATGGGCATCGGTTACCTGATCGCACGCTTCCGCGGCAGGCTGCCGTCGCAGGGCTACGACTATGACAACGCGCCGTCCGGCCTTTCCGACGGCGCGCGCTATGTCGGCGCGCTGGTGTTGCTGCTCGTGGGCGGTCTGGCTGCGGCGTTCGGCCTTTTCACGAGAAGCGGCAGCGACGGCTATGCACTGCTGCTTGCCTTCATCGCGATGCTCCTGGGCGCGGGCTGCGTACTGCTCATGCTGCTGGTGCTGACGGGTGTGCAGAATCGCGCGGTGTCGCTGCCGGCGAAGGTGCTGGCCGTGCTGGTGCTGCTGGCACTGGCGGCGTCCAAGCTCTATGGCTAAGCGGTTGTTCGTTCCGGGCCGCAATGGGTAGGTATCGACCGCGGAGCGTCTGGCGCGCCTGCACGAGTGGGCGGGTTTGCCGAATGGTGCACCCGCTGCCGCGGCTTCGCCCTTACCCTCGGCAGCGCGGTTGCTACGCGCCCGTGCGCGATGTCTACTCCGCCCTCAGGGCGTCGGGATGCGACTCTTGGCGTAGTTGTCCAGGTATCAGGGGGGAGGTTCCATGGTTGCGCGAACAGCAAGGCGTATGAGCGTTGTTTCGGTTTCGGGTATTGCACTGCTCGCGTTGGGGCTGCTGGCATTTCGCGGGACCGGGCCGAAGCCCGAGACCTCGAGCGATGCCACCGCCAACGCGACCGCGGCGCAGGCAGCGGCGGGTGAAACCGACGGCGAGGCCGGAAGCGACTGGGAGCCGGTCGATCCGGCCGAACAGCGGCCGCAGGTCAATCCGCCGCCGCGACCGGAAAACCGAGGCGGTGGCACCTGGGTATCGCGCGGACCTTCCCCGACCCAGTCCGCACAGGTCAGCGTGCCGCCGAACAATGAAGTCTCGGGCGCGATCCAGTCCATCGCGGCGCATCCGACCACCGCCGACATTCTATATATCGGCGCCGTCAACGGCGGGGTCTGGAAGACGCTCAACGCGACCGCGGCGCAGCCGGCCTGGACGCCGCTGACCGACAGCCTACCGTCGCAGTCGATCAGCTCAGTGGTGCTGGATCCCCTCGACGTCAGCCAGCAGACGCTGCTTGCCGGCACCGGACGGTTCAGCAATTTCGCCCAGCGCGGCGACGATGAGATCGGTGTATACCGGACCACCAACGGCGGCGAGAGCTGGGCCGTGCTGGGTGCGCCGACACTGGTGGGACAGAAGCTGATCGCGGTCGCGGCCCGCGGATCGACGCTGTTTGCGGCCTCGACCACCGGCGGCCTGTTCCGCAGCACCAATACCGGCGCCAGCTTCACGCTCGCCTCGGGCACCGGCAACCTGCCCACCGGCGGCATCTTCGATTTCGTGGCGAATCGTTCCAATAACGCACAGTTCTACATTGCGACGCGCGGCGCGGCGCCCAAGGTGCTGCGCAGCGATGACGGCGGCGCAAACTGGATCGATGTGACCGCGGGAATCGCCGGGCTCAGCGGGTCAACGTCCACGGTGCGCCTGTCGGTCGGCGCCACCAACGTCGTCTTCGTCGCGGTGGTCAACAGCGGCGTACTGGCCGGGGTGGCGCGCTCGACCAACCTCGGCGGCACCTGGACCGCGATGGACGTGCCGGCGGTGCATCCGGGTGGGCAGGGCGCCGTCAATACCTCGATCGTCGCCGACCCGACCAATGCCAATCGCGTCTACCTGGCCGGCGACCGCATCACGGCAAGCCCGTTCACCGGCAACGTCGTGCGTGGCGATGCCTCGCTCGCGGCCGGCAGCCAGTTCGCGATCATCCACGGCAGCGGCGGCGGCAACACCTCGCCGCATGCCGACAGCCGCGCCATGGCGTTCGACGCCAACGGCAACCTGCTCCAGTCCGACGACGGCGGCATATACCGGCGCACGTCGCCTACCTCCTCGGCAGGTACCTGGGGCTCGGTGATCGGCAACCTCACCATTACCGAAGTGCACGACCTGGCGCACGACCGCGTCGCCGACGTCATCATGATTGGCACGCAGGACAACGGTACGCACCAGCAGCAGACATCGGCCAATCCGCGCTGGACCATGATCAACGGCGGTGATGGTGGCGACGCGGCCATCGACGACACGACGCTCGGCCTGGTCGGCAGCTACCGCTACATCAGCTCGCAGAACAGCGGCGGTTTCCGCCGCGCGCGCTACAGCGCCGCGAATGTGTTCGTGTCGAACACGACGATGCCGACCATCGCCGATCCGCAGTTCGTCACGCCGGTCGAACTAAATGTCACCGACTCCGGCCGCATGCTGGTAGGCGGCGTCAATGCGATCTATGAGTCGACCAACGTGACGACGGCGACGCCGACCTTGACTTCGCTCGGTGCGCCGGGCGCGAACCGCAATGCGATGGCCTATGGCGCCAACGGTGCGCCGGACGCGGCCTATGTGGGCAAGAACGCCGCGGTGTTCCGGCGCTCGGGCAGCGCGTTCGTCGCGACCACTGCGTTGCCGGCCGGCGCGGCCGCGATCACCGACGTGGCGATGGATCCGGACGATGCGCTGCACGTCTTCGCGATCGACGACAACCAGGTCTTCCGCTCGACCAACGGCGGGACGACCTGGCAGGACGTCACCGGCAACCTCGGCGCGGTCAGCTCGCAGGACTTCCGCACGATCGAATTCATCCCGAGCACGAGCGGCGACGGTGTCGCGCTCGGTACGCGTTCGGGTGTGTATTACGTGCCGGTCGCTTCGACCAGTTGGGGTCTGCTCGGGGCGGGCCTGCCCGACGTGCTCGTATTCGACATGCGTTATATCGCGAGCTCCGGACTCCTGATCGCCGGCACGCTGGGCCGCGGCGTATGGAGCCTCCAGCTGGATGTCGATCGGATTTTCGAAGACGGCTTCGAATAATTGCAAAAAGGGCAAGCCCAACTTTTGCGGCCGCCCGCCGGCAGGCGGGCTGGTCGTTGCCGGCGTAGCCAAGCCAGTCGAGTCCTCGGCACGTGCGCGCGTGTCGATGCCTGTCGTGCCGGGTGCGACGGGTTGTCGTGGCGACGGCACGAACGCAGAATGAGGGGGATGCCACGGCAAGGGAAGTGATGACTGTTTTTTCGAAGCGATGCGGCGTGAGAGCCGGCATCCCCTCTGACGTGGCATCGGGTTGCTGCGGCCGTTCCGCAGCACAGGCCGCTACGGCGCACCGGCGCACCGGATTCATTGCCGCATGCCGCTGACCTCTGCCGAATCGCTGCGTTTCGATATCCGCGGCCTACGCATCGTCGACACGGGCAGCGCCCTGCGCGAGTGGGTCAGCGGCGCCGATGACCACATCACGCTGCATTTCTTCGACCAGCCGCCGGATATCGCGGCCAGCCTCTCGGATATCGCCGGTATACGCCGCTTCTATCGCGAGCGCGCCGTGGCCGCTGGCTCCGGGCTCGTCGAGGCCGAGGTGTTGCGCGTCGCCGGCTGTGCAGCGATCCGCATCATCGTCAAGACACCGCAGGCCGCCGGTGGCATGAACTACCTCGCGTCGCTGACCTTGCCGTTCCGTGACTTCAGCTATGTGATCAAGGTCACCTGCCTCGCGCGCGGCACGGCCGGCACGCGCGAGTCGACGGTGCTGAACCAGGCACTGGCCAGCGGTGAGGTCAAACTGTCCGAGAAAGGCGTGGCGCAGGGCTGGGCGCGCGATCCCTACGGAGATCCGGGCCTGCATCCGGTGCTGTGGAACCTGTCCGATGCGCAGCGCCATGACGCGCGCTTTCCGGACCATGCGCTGTCGCGCGCGCGCGCAGCGCTGGCCCGTATCGAGGCGACGGCGCGGCTGGACGACACGGTACGGCGCGCGGCGCCGTTCGTGTATCGCGGCGGTGGCGCGTGGTGGAAGTTCTGGTAGCCGGTCGGCGTCATTCAATGGCGCAAGCAGCGCGTTCCCACGTCATCTGCGCATCAACCGTCGGCGTAATCGCCCCCGGAAGATTCATCTTGGATTGCTAGCCCGCGACGACCTCGTCGGCGATCAATGCATGGTGCAGCGACACGCCGGCGACGACACCGTCGGCGGCGGCCAGCGTGATGTTGGTGCGCGCGAGTGCGGCGTCGCCGGTCGCGTAGACGCCGGCAATGCCGGTCGCCTTGTTGGCGTCGGTGCGGATGATGGTGCCTGCCGGGGTGGGGTCGAACGCGCAGCCGAGCTGTGCGGCGAGGGTTCCCGCGGGCTGGTTGTTCAGCGCGACGAACAGCGCGCGGACGACGATGCGGCGGCCGTCCTGCAGCCGAATGTGTTCCAGCGTATCGCCGTCGCCTTCGAGCGCGGCGATCGCTGTGGTTTCCACGGCGACCTTGCGCCGGCGCAGCAGCGGCGCGTGTTCATCCTCGGGCGCGGGCTGTCCGTGGGTGAACAGCGTCACGTCGCCCCAGTCGGCGATCAATCCGGCGTGCTGCGCGGCGGTCGGGCCAGAGGACAGCAGCCCGATCGGACCGCCGCCGATTTCATAACCGTGGCAATAGGGACAATGCAGCACGGTGCGGCCCCAGCGCTCGGCCACGCCCGGGATATCGGGCAGGGTATCGGTCACGCCGGTCGCGAGCAGCAGCTTGCGGCCGCGGAATTCGTGCCCGCGCGTGTCCGTCAGGACGAAATCGCCGTCGCGGCCGGTGGCGGTCCTGATGGTGGTGTCGACGAATTCGACGGTGGCATACGCGGCCAGCTGCGCGCGCGCGTCGGCGAGGATCTCGCTGCCGGCGCGGCCGTCCTGGGCGAGCACGCCGTGCGAATGCGCGGCGAAACGATTGCGCGGCGAGCCGGCATCGAGGATGAGGACACGACGGCGTGCCCGCGCCAGCATGATCGCGGCCGAGAGTCCGGCATAGCTGCCACCGACGATGAGGGCGTCATGGGAATTCATGGGGGGCGTTCTCCGCGAGAGAGGTCGGGTGTCGACCATTCGGCACTCCGAGAGTTACATATTGCGGACGCTCGTGGATGATTGCAACATCTACTATTACGTCAATCGCGATCTGCTATGGTGCGGCGCCCCTCGCCGAGACTGCTACCCGATGAGCCGCGACAGCCGCCTGTCCCGCATGCTGCACGTGCTGGTCCATATGGAGCAGCTCGACGGCGCGGCCACGTCCGACACCATCGCGCAGATGCTCAACACCAATCCGGTCGTCGTACGCCGCACCATGGCCGGCCTGCGCGAGCACGGCTACGTACGGTCGGTGAAAGGACCGGGCGGTGGCTGGACGCTGGCGAAGAAGCTGGACGAGATCAGTCTCGGCGACATTCACCGCGCGCTGGATTCGCCGGCCATCTTTGCCATGTCCGCCGCGGTCGATCACGCCGGTTGCCTCGTCGAGCAGGCTGTCAACGCGACGCTCGAATCCGCGTTCGCCGAGGCCGAACAGGTTCTGTTCGCCCGGCTCGACAGCATCAGCCTCGGCGACGTGGCGCGCGATTTCGCGAAACGCGCGCGGCGCAAAGTGCCGCGAGGGCGTTCAGAGCAGTAGCAGGCTGTCGAGAAACAGCCTGTTGGAGCGCCAGAATGCATGGCACCAGCGTCGGTCGCGTTGCGATTGATTCTCGGAGAACGCGGGCAAGCTCCGAGGCTTCGGCGACTAGCCGAACAATTCGTGCTGCGCTAGATAGTGCGCGGCTAGACTTGTACGGGCGGGGCGAATGACTCTGCAACTGGACTTCGTCCCGACCGGATCACGATGGGCACGCAGCTGCTGTCGTAGGGGCCGAAACCGCAACTACGAGTGAACACACCAAACGTGCTGACGGCGTTGCTGTCCGCACCCTAAACCTTGTTGTCCATGCCGGCGAACACCGCAGGCGGCGAGTTCGGCATGAACGCCACGGTCGACCCCGAGCGAGTTCGAGGCGACCCAGCCTGAGGCTGGGACTAGGCATCGCTTTGTCGGTTGTTCGGCAGACCAGATGTCGCCAGCGACGTTCAAGTCCGACGCGAGCTCGGCGTCGAGCGAGGTGTACCGAAGATCTAGGTTGCGCCGTTCGCCCGATGTCGCCCAGATGGGCACGAATCCCGTACGGACGGGACAATAGCAAGTCCAGTGGCGGTCGTTATGACGATTCGCGCGCGCAAGAGCGCCGAACGGAATCGGCGGGAAGGCGGCTGAATGCACGGGCCAATAGCGTCCCAGACCGACGCATAACGCGTTGGGTCGTTCGGGTTGGGAGGATCGAGCAAGCATCCATTCACAGCGAAGGAACGTACGAATGTACGGGGCGGCGATAAACTCAGCCTTGTCTCATCGGATGCAACAAGGTGTGCTCGGCGCCTTGTGCCGGAATGGACCCGCTCTGCTGCGGCGCGCTATCGAAAGTCCTTGCCGCGGTTTGAATGGTGTGTATCGTGCAATCTGCCGCGCCGAAAACCAGGAGAACGGATCTCTGGTGCTTCGATGGCGCGCCACCGGAGGCAACATGCCAGTCGAAATTCAGGACGCGCCTAAGTGTGGCGGTGCTCACACTGTTGCTGGCAAGAAGCCCGCGAACGGGCAGCGCGGCATGCAACGTAAAAACGTCATGCTCGACGAAGAAACGACTGAGTGGTTGCGCGAGCTTCGAAGCCATGAATTGTCGCGTGGAATTCGTCGCACTGCGGCTGCTCTGCGCAATGGGCCGAGGCGATAGCACCATGCGACATCTGGTCAATTTCGTGATGTCGTTGTCCATACCGCAAAGGCTCGTTGTCTCGCTCGTCGTCGGGTTCGTCGCCGGACCCGCATTCATCGGGTTCCTGAGCGAATACGCAACCTACGCCTACGCGATGGGCGCTGGAGTGAGACCCCCAGTCGAAGGGATCCCCTATCTCAAAGCGTCTGTAACGTTGGGGAGCTTAACGCTCGCGACCGCAGTCGCGATCGTGATCTGGGTGGCAAGAACTCTCCTACACAATCTACTAAATAGCTTCTTCGGCTACGCCGCGCTGGTGAGGAAAGTAATTCCAAAGGCTGACGCATCAAACTTTATTGCAAACTCGAGCATTCGCGTTCCTCTACTCTTAGGCGCTGCTGTCGGGGTGCCGGTACTACTTGCCGTGGAATACGTTCTGCCGGATTCGACTCAAACACGAATGGTGGTTGTGACCGAGTACGTGCTTTTTGTACTGATACTGCTTTCTGTGTGGAGTCGCCTATTCCTCTGGATCTCCTCGGCATTCGCGGCGCTCGTATTCTACGTGCTCTGTCTATCGGTACTTTTTCGCCATGAATACTACGGGGAATTTTTGTACCGAATAGGTTTCGGCGGCGGTCAGGAGATCGAAATTCAGATAAAGGATCGAAATTATCCGATCCGTATGCAGTTGGAGCTTCGGTCGCAAGATTGGTTAATCGGAACTGTGCAGGGTCAGCGCGGGCACATTGAAGTTCCCCTCGCAACAGTCGAGCGGATTTGGTACCTACCTCGAGAGTAGCCTATTAGACCGGCAAGCTGGAGAAACGCATGTGCTATAGCGCAATGCTCTGGGGTAGCTTCGGAGGGTTTGTAGCCGTGTTCAAGAGCGACATTTCGATCAAGGATTTCGTTTACATCTTCATGATG
>NZ_JAVTWC010000057.1:0-11120 GCF_032229445.1 Tahibacter sp. | reverse complement strand
CCTTCTCCTCGCTCTTCATCGTGAGCTGGAAGTCGAACAGCTGCGACAGGCTTTCCTTCCCCTGCAACCCGTCGAAGCGCAGCACTTCGGGGCCCAGCGGCGTGGTCACGTTCAAAGTGCGATTCATGGTTTCCCCCGAGCAATTCAGGCACGTTGTGTCCGGCACCGACGCTTGCACAGCGTCGGCCGGACTGCCCCAGAAAATCCGCTGCGACGTCAGCGCGCGCCCGCGGCACCGACGTACAGATGCTGCGCGCGCAGTGCCTCGCGCAGTGGGACGGGTACAACGTCCGGTTGTTCAAAATCCCGCAACGCGGCCTGCAGGCCGTCCTTGCCGCCCCAGGCGGCGATATAGCGCTTCACCGCATCGGCCAGCAGCGGCTGAAGTTCATCAGGCGTCACGATGGCCTCGTCGCCGAAGAGGCGGTCGGGCACGCCGAGCACCTCGACCGTGTCGCCCTTGCTGCGCAATACCGCGCCGAAATCCGGTTCGATTGAAAATTCCTTGCTGCCCGGCTCGTCGGATTCGACGCGCAGGAAGCCCGAGACGATGGTCAGCGTGGTGCCGTCGCGCGTGCTGCGTGCATAGATCCACTGCGGCTGTGTACCAAGATCGGCTTTCTTCGCGACGGCCGCAGGCAGGCGCTCGAAGCGGATCCTGGTCGTGTCGTAGCCCAGGCCGAACAGCGGGTCGTCCATCATGACCGGCGTCGTGACGGTCTTCTCCGATGGCTTCGCCGCCGTGCCGTCGGCGGCCGTGACCGCCACACACCCGGCGAGCGCGAATCCCACGAGTGCGCAGCCCGCTACGCGGCGCAACAGGCCGCTCAAGCCACTCTTACGGTCGGAATACTTCATACGACACCTGTTCCTTGCGATAGGCCGGTCCCGGATAGATGTCCGTGCCCTGGGTGAAATCCGAAACCCATTTTGATCCGTTGTACATTTGTATATGTCCGGCGATCTGTCCCGACGGTGGCGACAGCACGACCACGTCGCCACGCAGCGGCGAGTACGCGACCGACGGTATCTTGCTGAAACCGAGCTTGGTCAGGACCGGGCCATAGTCCTTGGCATAGACCGGGCGCGGCAGCGGGATCCTGGCGCCACCGGCCTCGATCGCCTCGCGCACGTAGCGCGCGCAGCGGCCCTGGCTTTTGGTGTGCGCGTTGGCGTCGACGTGCTTGACCGCGGTGTCGATGCTGTAGCCGGCAACCCCGGTCGCGGCCGGCGTGAGAATCTGAGGCGGCGCCTCGGGCACGAAGGTCGGACAGGGCGTGACCACGCGCATGAGCGTGCCGAAGTCGATGCCGCAGCTGTTGCTGTCGCTGCCGAGCGGGCCGGGTCGGGTAGGTGATGGCATGGCGGCTCCTTCAGGTCGGGGTCGGATCAGGCCGTGCCAGCGGCGGGTTCGTCGGCGTCGGCGACATGGCCGTAGCGGTAGGCGAAATCGTCGTTGGTCACTTCGAGGCGGATGTGGCTGAGCTTGCGCCCTTCCGCGAGACAGGTCAGGAATTCGCGGCTCACCGTCGGCAGCACCGTGTGCGTGAGGATTGCGTCGATCATGCGTCCGCCGGATTCCACTTCGGTGCAGCGCTTGATGACGAGCTGCACCGCATCGTCGCCGTAGCTGAAGTCGATGCCGTGCTGCTCGGCAATCCGCTTCTGGATGCGGCCGAGCTGCAGGCGCACGATCAGCGCGAGCGTGTCGTTGCTGAGCGGGTAGTACGGGATCGTGACCAGACGGCCAAGGAAGGCCGGCGGGAATTTCTGCAGCAGCGGCTCGCGCAGCGCCTTGTTCAAGGCTTCGGGTTCGGGCGCGAGTTCCGGATCAGCGGTGAGCTTCATGACCAGGTCCGTGCCGACGTTGGAGGTCAGCAGGATGATGGTGTTGCGGAAATCGATCGCACGGCCTTCGCCGTCCTCCATCCAGCCCTTGTCGAAGACCTGGAAGAACAGCTCGTGCACGTCGGAGTGGGCTTTTTCCACTTCATCGAGCAGCACGACGGAATACGGCTTGCGCCGCACTGCCTCGGTCAGCACGCCGCCCTCGCCGTAGCCGACGTAGCCTGGCGGTGCACCCTTGAGCGTGGAGACGGTATGCGCCTCCTGGAACTCGCTCATGTTGATCGTGATGAGGTTCTGCTCGCCGCCGTAGAGGCTTTCGGCCAGGGCCAGCGCGGTTTCGGTCTTGCCGACGCCGGAAGGCCCGACCAGCATGAACACGCCGATCGGCTTGTTCGGATTGTCCAGGCGCGCGCGCGCGGTCTGGATCCGCTTGGTGATGAGTTCGAGCGCATGGCGCTGGCCGACGACGCGGCGGTCCAGCGTGTCGACGAGCTGCAGCACCGCGGTGATTTCGTTGCGCACCATGCGGCCGACCGGAATGCCGGTCCAGTCGGCGACGACCGAGGCGACCGCGGTTTCGTCGACCGCCGGCAGGATCAGCGGTGATTCGCCCTGCAGCGCGTCGAGTTCGGCCTGCACCGCAGCATGTTCGGCGAGCAGTGAGGCCCGATCCGATGCCGCCGTGACGGTGCCATCGCCTGCATCAGATGCAGGAATTTCTCGCGCCGCGTTGTCCGCAGCGGGATTTTCAGCGGATTCCTTGTCGGCCTTGGCGGCGGCGGCGAGTTCACGCAGGCGCGCACGCAGGTCGAGCAGACGCGTGGCGAGTTCGTTTTCCTGCTCCCAGCGCTGCTTGAGCGTCTGCTCGCGTTCGAGTTCCTGCGCGAGTCGCGCTTCACAGCGCTCGCGCCGCTGCGCGACGTCGACGCCGACCGCGTCCTCGCGCTCGATGATGCCCTGCTCCGTGCGCAGCACTTCGATGCGGCGGATGCAGTCTTCGAGCTCCGCCGGCGTGGTGTGCTGACTCACAGCGACGCGCGCGCAGGCGGTGTCGAGCAGGCTGACCGCCTTGTCGGGCAGCTGGCGCGCAGGGATGTAGCGATGCGACAGGCGCACCGCTGCGGTCACGGCCTCGTCGAGCAAGGTGATCCTGTGGTGTTTTTCGAGGATAGCGACGATGCCGCGCACCATCGCGATGGCCTGGTCCTCGTCCGGCTCGCCGACCTGTATGACCTGGAAGCGGCGCGTCAGGGCGGGGTCTTTCTCGATGTGCTTCTTGTACTCGCTCCAGGTCGTCGCGCCGATCGTGCGCAAGGTGCCGCGCGCGAGCGCGGGCTTGAGCAGGTTGGCCGCGTCGCCAGTGCCGGCGGCACCGCCAGCGCCGATCAGGGTATGCACTTCGTCGATGAAGAGGATGATGGGCTTGGGGCTGGACTGCACTTCGTCGATGATCTGGCGCAGGCGCTGCTCGAATTCGCCCTTCATGCTGGCACCGGCCTGCAGCAAGCCGATGTCGAGCATGAGCAGCGAGACTTCCTGCAGCTGCGGCGGCACATCGCCGCTGGCGATGCGCACGGCGAAGCCTTCGACGACGGCGGTCTTGCCGACGCCGGCTTCGCCAGTCAGCAGCGGATTGTTCTGCCGGCGGCGCATCAGAATGTCGATGATCTGGCGGATCTCGTCGTCGCGGCCGGTGATCGGATCGATCTCGCCCTTGCGCGCGCGCTCGGTCAGGTCCACCGCAAACTTGCGCAGCGCTTCCTGCTTGCCCATGGCCGCAGGTGCCATCGCGCCGCTGACTTCGCCGGGTCCGCCGCTGGCGTCCAGGCCGCTGCCATCGGTCGCGCCCTGCTGGTCCTCGGGCGAACCGGCGACGACCTTGGCCAGTTCGTTGGAGAACTTTTCCGGCTCGATGACCTGGAATTCCTTGGACATCGCATACAGCACGGTGCGCAGACTGGGCGTCTTGAGGATGCCCAGCAGCAGGGTCGCGCCGCGCACCTGACTCTGGTTGAACATCAGGGTCGCGTAGACCCAGCCGCGCTCGACCGCGTTCTGCAGATGATCGGACAGGTCGTTGATCGCGGTCGCGCCGGTCGGCAGACGGTCCAGCGACCTGACCATGTCGGCGGCGAGCTTCGCCGCGTCGAGCTGGTAGTGGCGGATGATGCGATGCAGGTCGCTGTCGTTGTTCTGCAGCAGCTGGTGCAGCCAGTGCACGAGTTCCACATAGGGATTTCCGCGCAGTTTACAAAACACGGCAGCGCTTTCGACGCCCTTGTAGAGCATCGGGTTGAGCTTGCCGAACAGCGCGGTACGACTAATTTCACTCATGGGGTCTGGCGTCCTTCATTGCCGATTCCGTCATTGGTCCAACCTGCGCGGCGCGCGGCGCCTCCGCAAAGTGTTCGTTTCAGTTCCCAACTGGCGCCACCGCGCCGGATCTCCCGGCCCGGCGGCGCATCTCGCGGCGCGTCAGCGAATCCCCGGAATCGCCTTCTTCGCCGCTTCGGACGCGGCTTCCGAGGCCGCATCCTTGGCAGCATCCTTGGCGATTTCGCTGGCGGCGTCCTTGGCTTCTTTCTTGCGCGCGTCGTTCTTGTCCTTGCGTGCCTTCTTTTTGGCGGCGGCAGGATCGGCAGCGGCGTTCTGCGCGGCAGCGTCAGTTGGCGCGGCGGTCGCGGCAGTGACGGCCGGGATTGGGCCCGGCGTGGCCGGCGGCGGTAGCGCGTTCTTCATCGGCGGTGCGCTGAACGCACGGTTGGCGTCGTCGCGCACGTTGGCGATCGGCGTGGCCGGCGTGCGGGTCAGCGTCCATGGCGCATTCGCGTCGTCGCGCGTCAACGTATACGACAGCGGCCGGCCGTCGTCGCCGATGACGCGTTCGGGACCGCGCGGCAGCAGCGAGTAGAGCAGCACTTCGTAGCCGTTGACCTGCGTATTCGTGGCCCAGCGCGAGGGCACGAGGCGCGCGAAATTCAGTACGGTGGAATTGGGCAGCTTGCCGATGACCTTGTCGCGCAGGCCCGCTTCGGCGAACAGCGGGTAGTGCACCGGCGCGCCGCGCACGCTGGTGTCGATGACGTGAAGGAAGCCGAAGCGCTGCCAGTCACCGATGCCATAGAGGCCCGCGCCGATGCCCGAGATCACGAGGTAGCGCTTCTTCGGCAGAGCGATCTCGAGCAGTTCCGCGTCGTCGGTGTTGAGCAGCGGGAACGGACCCCAGGGTGATTCGTTCGCGACGAACACCTTGCGGCCGTATTCGATCTCGGCGTGTTCTGCGTCGACTGTGATGTAGGCGGGCGAGTCCTTCACCGGCACGGTATAGCGCGGCGGATCGACGGACGGATCGCGCGTGAACGCGTCGCTGAGCGGCGTCACGCTGGGCCGCGCGCCTTGCCAGATGCCGTCGAGGGCCTGCACCAGCGACGGATCCGGCGGCGGCGCAGCGAGCGCGACGATACTGGAGAGGCCGAGGATCAGGGCCGCGGCGGCGCGGAACGGAAGGTGCGGGAAGCGCGGTTGCGTACTGCTCATGATTCGGATTCCGTAGTACAGGGTCTGGCGGAAAAGTACACCGTTACAGTGTCAGAAGCCTCGAAAAAACCGTCGTACCGCGGCTTTTTCGAGTCGGCCAGTCCGGCGCAGGTGCGAATTCGCCTGCGCCGATCAGGCGTACGGCACAGGTCCATGCCGCAGGCACCGCGACGTGTATCGAGGCGCCCATTACGCCGCGGCCGCGGCGGGGACGGCGCGTTCGCGCCGTATGCGTTCGGGATCGAGGACCAGGTCACCGCGATCGCGCGGCGTACCCTGCCCCAGCCAGGTCGTCCAACCCAGGCGCGTATCGCTGCCCAGGCGCGCCTGTGGCACGTCGATGCGGCGCAGTACGAGGCGCACGTCCCAGTCCATTTCGATGCCGATATAGCTGCGCACCCAGTCGAGCAACTGGCGGTGGCCGGTTCCCGTCGGCAGCAGGTCGTCGTACGACGACCGCGTCATCGGACCCAGGCACACGCGAAAGCGATGCTGTCGGTCCCATACGGCATTGCCGGCGACGAGATCCACGCCAAGCCGGCTGCCGCGGTTGGCGCCGAGGCGCGAGCGCTGGTCGCGCGGCAGCGGCAGCCAGCGGCCGACGAATTCCTCGATCGCCGCGGGAACGAGGAAGAAGTTGGCGAGGATTCGTGCCAGGCCTTCGGCGTTGCGCGTCTGGCGCACCAGATGGCCGGCGTGGTGGAGGCGCGCGTGATCGGGCACTTCGTCGCGGTTGCGCGTGGCGCCGAGGCCGTAGCTGATCGTGCTTGCGGCGTGGCGCGTGAATTTCTCGTCCTGCGGCCGATCCAGGCTCACGGTCGACTGCGCATCGGCCCAGGCACGGTAGAACAGGAGCGTGAGACGGTGATGGAAGATGTCGGCGAACTCGATCAGCGTGCGGTCGCCGTGGTGGATCGCGCGCTCGTGCACGTATTCGGTCAGCACCAGCGGCATCGGGCCGTTCGGGCCGAACAGGCCGAAGCTGTGGATCACGAGCTTGGGACCGCCTTTGCGTCGCGGTTTTTCCAGTCGCGCAATCGTCGACGGCGCAAAGAACGACGACGGTTCCTGGCCCAGGCGCAGCGGTTCCTGCGATGGCCGCTTGGCGCGGCCCAGGCGCGGGAACTGCGGGTGCAGCGCCTCGATCCGGCGCAGCAGCGCGAACAGGTCGTGCGCATACGGCTTTTCGTCCAGCGCCTGCCACAGCGCCATCAGCTCGTGCACCTGCTGCTGCGTCGGCACGCTCACGCGACCGGCCTGCGGCCGAAGCGCGGCGCCCATTGGCCGAGCGGACCGCGTTGCGCGCTGAACAGGCGCGTTTCGGTAAAGGTATTCAATGCCACATGGCGCGCGAGGAACTGTTCGAGCACGGCGCCGAACAGGTAGGGGCTGGTGCCGGCGAAGTGGCCTTCGTCGATCGTGAGGTCGATGCCGACCCCGCGACCGAACGTGATCGGCCCCGCGCCCGGCAGACGCCGCGTGATCGGCGTGAGTTTGGTCTGCAGCACCGCGTTGGCATGGCGCGCGACCGCGGCATCGCCGAGCACGGTGTAGAGGCTCAGCAGTTCGCGCAGCGCGAGCGCGCCCTGCTCGGGGCTCAGGTCGGTCAGGGTCTGGTAGTTGAGGCCGAGATGGCTGATGAGGCGCCAGTTGATCTCGCCTTCGGGCACGGCCGAGACGGGACGCGTAGGTCCCGCCAGGACACGCACGCCGGCGACCGGCACCGAGTCGACCGGCACGAGGTCGTGCTGTCCTCCGACCGCCATGAGCATGGCGAGGTCGCGGTTCGTCACGGTCATTTCGACGCCCAGCTGGCGCAGCCCCGAGCCGTACGGCGCTTCGTGCTGGTTGACCAGCGACAGGAACACCTCAGAACCGAGGTAGGTCGTGCGCGCGCCATGGCGCGCGATCGTGCTCGACGCCAGACGCGGCTCGCGCCGCACGCTGAAATACGTGCCGTGGTTGCCGCGGTCGCCGACGACGCTCGAATAGAAAGGACGGAATTTGGCCTCGACCGCGTTGTCGCGGCCGAAGCCTTCGACCTGCTCGATGCTGTAGACCTCGTAATTCAGCGGATGCGCGCGATCCGGCACGACGTGCAGTTCGTAGCGGCTGTCGCTGACCTGGATGCGATCCGAACGCATCGTGATGAGGTTCACCGCGGGCGTACAGAACAGCTGGAATTGCGTGGTGTCGACCACGGTCTCCAGATCGCTGACGTCCTGGTCGAGCAGGATGCTGACCTCGAAGCCGTCGAGCGCCTCGATGCCCGCCAGGGCGGCGCGCAGCCCGTCGAGCGCGACGAAGTGGAAGCGGCTGGGAAACGCGAAGTATTCATGCAGCAGGCGATAGCCCTGGAAGCCGCGGCCGTTGTAGGGCAGCAGCGCCTGCGCATCGTCGAAGCCCTCGGGCTGCACCGCCGCTGCGCCGAGCTGGCGCCATTCGCCGGGCTTCTTGCCGCGCGCGCGCACCGACACGCCGAGCACATGGCCGCACAGCAGTTCATGCAAACGCGAGGTGATGTGCGCGCTGCCGGCCAGATGCAGCGAGATGCGGTCCGGCGGCGGACTCTTGCCGCTGAGCGGAGCCTTGAACTGGAAATTCAGCCGCAGGCTGGACTTTACCGGCAGGTCCTGGCGCAAACGGTTGACGCGCACATCGGTGGGCACGCCTTCGAAACGCGCCGCGGTGATGCGCAATGGCCACAAGTCCACATCGTGCGCGGTGCGGAATTCGCAACCGGCCTGACCCTCGACGTGGCTGGGCGCGCGCAGGCGTTCGCCGCGCCGCACGCGGAACGAGTCGCCCTGGTTGCCGGTCATCTCGCCGGGCGTGAACTGCACGATGCACATGGCCGGCGTCGGCGCGAGGTAGTTCGGGTAGATCACCTCGAGCAGGCGCTGCGAGAAGCGCGGGAATTCCGCATCCATCTTGAGCTGGATGCGCGCGGTGAGAAAGCTGAAACCTTCGAGCAGGCGCTCGACGTAGGGATCGGCGACTTCGATGTCGCGCATGCCCAGGCGCGCGGCGATTTTGGGATTGTTGGCCGCGAACTCCGCGCCGAGCTCGCGCAGATAGTTCAGTTCGCTGTTGTAGTAGCCGACCAGTCGGGGATCCATGGCGCTATCCCAGCAGATCTTCGAGCAGGATCTGGCCGCTTTCCAGATCCACGCGCGAACGCAGCAACAGGTCTATCGGATACGGTTCTGACCAGAGCTGGCCGCGGATTTCCATGGTCAGCTGGTTGTGGGTGCGATAGCCGTCTTCGGACGGGAGGATCTTCACCTGCAGGGTTTCCGGCAGCACGCGCGGCTCGAACGTGCGTATCGCCCGCTTGATCGCGGCCTGCACGGCATCGAGATCGTCGTCGACGAGGTGGCGACCCGATAGCGCGAGCACACCGAAATTCAAGACCGAGGTGCGTACGCCGTCGGCGCCGGACAGGTCGGTCTCGGACTCGGCGTTGGTGGTGTTGAGCAGCCAGGAGATGTCACGCAGCACCGACTGGCGGTAGTTCGCCTTGGTCATGGTGCGTTCCTGCAGCGCTTCGTTGCGGTTGTCCGGATGCAGATCGGTCAGCCGATCCAGCAGCACCGGCAGCAGCCGGGTCGAACGCGCGCCGTGCTGCGGATTGGACTTACTCATCGGTGACCGCGTCGTCTTCGTCGCCCGCTGCGCGTTCAAGGCGGCGCACGCCGAGGAAGGGGTGGTCATCGACATTGCTGACCCAGCTGCGCTGGCCGAGGCCGGCGTAGGCGTCCTCGCCGATCGCTTCCCAGCTGGTCAGCGAGGCGAGTGCGAGGCGTTCGTCGGACTGGCCGTAGCTGCGCGGGTAGCGGCTCGGCACGAGCACGACGTGCTGGCCGCCGTTGCGCAGGGTCAGCTTGCCCGGCAGCCAGACGAGGTCGCGCAAATCGGTCGGTGCTTCGAGTTCGAGCAACTGGATATGTTCGAAAGGCAGCCAGTAATACTGCGCTTTCAGGATGATTTCGCAGACCGGGCCGAGGCGTGAATCCGCATCGGCCAGCCACTCGACCGGGGTTTCGTCGAGCACGAATGGCGTCGCGGGTGCGGCGTCGAAGGCCTGCTGCATGAGTTCGTCGGCGAGCGCATCGTCTTTGCCACGGCTGGCCAGCGACTGGCTCAGGGTAGCGAACCACGGTTCGGGCTCGCCTATCGTCTGCGGCGGGAGCTCGCCGGCGAAAACCTTCTCGCGCTGCAGTTCGCAGCGAATGGCTTCGCGGTACATCTGTGCCATCGGAATGGCCGACGCGCCGAGCGTCGCGGCGGTCTGCAGCTGCGCAACCGCACGCGTCCAGTTGCCGGTCAGCATGCTGAGCTGGGCGAGATGTACGCGCAGTGGCAGGCTGTCGGGCTGGGAACGGATCTTCGCGACGAGTTCGGCCTGCTGTTCGGCCAGGGTCTGATCGCGACGCAAGGTGGCAGACAAGGTGGCGTCCATGCGCGACGGGTTCCTGCAGATTCACGGCAAAAAAAATCACCGATGACGGAGAGCGGCTCACGCCGCCTCCGCACCGGGAACGGACAAATCGACGCCAGCGTAGCGCAGGCGCCGTGTTGCTTAGGCCGCCTTGTTCTGCTTGACGTCCCAGGCACCCGTGGTGGCGGCGCCCAGCGAACCGTCGCCGTTCTGCTCCTTCACCTCGACCTTGATCTTGGCGTAGGACAGGCCGACTTCCTCGATGACGCGCGGGCTGTTCGTCGCGCCGACCGGACGCACATGCGTGACCAGCACGTCGTTCATCGTGACGGTCATGTACTGCTGCGCACCGTCGCCGACCTTGCTGCACGACAGCACGACTTCACCGATGTGCTTGCCGCTCGCGCAGTACTTCATGAGGTTCGGCGTCGCCTTGTCGACATAGTGCGTGAACACGAACTCGCTGAAGTTGGCCTTGCCGACGCCGCCGCCGCCGCCCGTGTGGGTCGACGAGGACTGGCTGACTGCATAGCCATAGCTCAGCACGTCGAGTTCGCCGCTGTGCTTGGAGTCCTTGGATTCACCGGTGATGCCGGCGATCTTGAGGTGGAAGTCCTGCTGAGACTCCTTGGGCGCGGTATCGACAGAGACCGAGGGAGCCGCCAGGACGTTGCCCATTCCGAGAGATGCCATACGTTTAGTCCTTAACTTTGATGGATAAAGAGAACCGGCCTGCTTATCCAGGGGGATGCCGGTTCAGTCCTTGCCGAGCGTCTGCTAGTACGGGCCCGCTCAGCCTTCATTGCCCGCCGGATTTGACGGACGGAAGCTTGGAAACCAGGCGCAACGACACCGTCAGCCCTTCGAGCTGGTAGTGCGGGCGCAGGAAGAATTTCGAGGTATAGAAGCCGGGATTGCCCTCCACCTCTTCCACCTGGACCTCGGCAGCCGCCAGCGGCTTGCTCGCCTTGGTCTCCTGGGACGAATTGGCCGGATCGCCGTCCACGTAGTTCATGATCCAGTCGTTGAGCCAGCGTTGCATGTCGTCGCGTTCCATGAACGCGCCGACCTTGTCGCGCACGATGCACTTGAGGTAATGCGCGAAGCGGCAGCACGCGAACAGATACGGCAGGCGCGCGGCCAGATTCGCATTCGCGGTCGCGTCCGGATCGTAGTATTCGCTCGGCTTCTGCAGCGACTGCGCGCCGATGAACGCGGCAATGTCGGTGTTCTTGCGGTGGATCAGCGGCATGAAACCGTTCTTGGCGAGTTCTGCTTCGCGCCGATCCGAGAT
>NZ_JAVTWC010000056.1:0-68516 GCF_032229445.1 Tahibacter sp. | reverse complement strand
TCTGAGCGATCACTCTTCACCCGGCCCGTTGGGCGTTCAGAGTGATCAGAGCCAGTGGCTCTGAGCGATCACTCTTCACCCCCCTTGACTCAAGGGGGCTCCGGAATCAAAAGCAAAAATCGACGTATTCAAAGGTTCCTTGGACGCGTCCGGTTTGATTTACGCCCGCGCGGGGTTGGGGCAGACTCGGCGCCGATGAGCTATCTGATCGCAATCGTGGCCCTGCTGCTGGCGGGGCTGATACTTCTATTGCTGCGCGAGCGGCGCTGGCGCCGGCGCGAGCAGGCCATCCGGGCCCTGTTGGACGAGGCCGATGCCCTGGAGGCTGGCCTGATCACCAGCCGCGAACGCATGCAGGCCCTGCGCAGCATGCTGGTCGACTTCCCCGAGGAAATGACCGTCGACGCTGACGAGGCGCTTGCCGCCGACCACAAGGTGCAAGCCGCACTCCGCGACCTGCTGCAGCATCGGCTATGGATCAAGCAGCACGCGGAAGGTGCCGATCAGCCCGCGCTGGATACGGCGGTCGGCGCGCTGCGCCAGTCGCGCCGTTCCGTGGACGGGCAGCTGCAGCGGCTGGACGAAATCACGCAGGCGCTGCGTGAGGCGCGCGCACGGTGAGCACGGCGGACATCACGAGTCGCATCGACCTCGTACTCGGCTCGACCTCGCGCTACCGGGCCGAACTCCTGCGTCGCCTCACGCCGCATTTCCGCCAGGCCGCGCCGGACGTCGACGAGAGCCGCCAACCCGGCGAAGCGCCGTCCGTTTTGGCCGCCCGCCTCGCCCGCGCAAAGGCCGAAGCAGTCGCGGAACGCTACCCGGGCGCGATCGTGATCGGATCGGACCAGGTCGCCTCGCTCGACGACGAGATACTTGGCAAACCGGGCAGTGCCGAACGCGCTCGTGCCCAGCTGGCCGCGTGCAGCGGACGACACGTACGGTTTCATACCGCGCTGTGCGTACTCGACGCGAGGATCGAACCCACGCGGGTGCATACCGAAATCGATCTTACCGAAGTGCAGTTCCGCGAACTCGGCGCAGCCGATATCGCGCGCTACGTGAAGCGCGAGCAGCCGCTGGACTGCGCCGGCAGCTTCAAGTCCGAAGGTCTGGGCATTGCCTTGTTCGAACGCATCGCGAGCAATGATCCCAGCGCGCTGATCGGCCTGCCGATGATCGCGCTGTGCCGGCTGCTGCGACGTGCGGGCATCGATGTGCTGGCGCTGGACGAGGCGAGCTGACAAGGGAACAGGTGCCCGTTCACGGCCCGTGGCTCGGCGCACCGGCTTCGCCGTCACAGTCGGGTGGCTCGTCGATGCGCGGCACGCGCCCCTCGTACCAGGCGAAGACCTTGCGCCCGTCGAAAAGACGCGCTTCGTGCACCTGTCGCAACGCCGCGACACGTCGGCACAGTGATTGCTGCCAAGCCAGACGTTCGCGTTCGCTGCCGGTCGTCCGCTCTACCACGAGCAACATGCGGCGGCCCGCCTCGCGTTCGCGCAGGCCGCGCTCGTCGCGTCGCCACAACGCGAGCTGTGGCGCACGACCGTGCTTGACGTTGCGCGGGTGATCCAGCGAATACGGCGGCAATTGGCCGTCGAACTGGAAATCGAGCTCGGCGCCCAGCAGAAAATTGTCCGCCACCAGTAGCGGTGGGTCGGTACCGTGCGACTGCAAGATCACGCGTGTCTGCGCCGCGACTTCGTTCCAGCCGACGAAGTTGTACGGAAACATCTTGTAGCCGGCGAGTCGCTGCGCCCCTGCCGGATGCGCTGCGGCCAGCAAATAGAGCAATGCGCACAACGTGCCGAGCCCGGCCAGCGCATAGGCGCCCAGTAGCCCGGCGCGCGAACCGCGCCCCGCCGCGACCAATCCACCCAGCGCGAGCAGCGCGGCGAGGTAGGCCGGCAAGGGCCAGTGCACGCGGAAGCGCAGATCATCGCCGAACAGCCCGAACAGGAAATAGCCAAGCACGACGCTGAGCCCGGCCCAGGCCAGCACCGCCGCCACGGCCGACGAGGACCGCGCGCGCCAGCTGCGCCACAGCGCCCAGAGCAGCAACCCGTACAGCAGCGGCGTCACGACGAGCGCCTGTTCCAGCGGCTGGCCCAAACCATCGGCATGGAACTGCCACGGATGGCGGTCGATCACCTGGAAGCTCAGCCCCGTCCAGTTATGCGCGTGGTTGAACAGCAGCAGCGGTAACAATCCGAGCGTGCCGACGCCCAGCGCGAACCACAGTCCGGGCCGGCTCCACAGGCGCCGGCCGTAGGGACTGAACAGTAACAAGGCCAGTCCACCCGGCATCAGCAAGGCCGCGCGATAGTGCGCCAACCAGGCCAGGGCGAGACCTGCACCCAGCAGCGCCCAGCCGCGTGCGTCGTCCTGCACGACACGCAGCAATCCGCACAACATGAGCAGCGCGGCGAATGTCAGCGGCACGTCGGGCAGCGCCATCACGCCGAGAGTTCCGCCCAGCGGCAGTAACAGCCAGCCTGTCGCGACCCAGCACGCCACGCGTACACCGAATTCCCGCCGCGCGCAGGACCACAGCAGCAGCGGTATCGCCGCCCCAAGCAGCAGGAACAGGCTGCGCATGCCCAACGGCGAATGACCGAAGAGGGTTTCGCCGAACCGTATCAGCAGCGCCGTCGCCGCGGGCACGTCGGTATACGACCAGGCCAGCGCGCGGCTCTCCTGCCAGTAGAACGCCTCGTCGCCGAATGGCGCGAGCGTCGCGGCGATGTAGACCTTGATGATCTGCAGCGCGAACCACATCACGACGAACACGGTCACGGCTCGTCGCATTGATGCCGTCCCGCTGGCTACACTCACTTCACGATGCACTGCGCATCCTTTGCCGGCCAACTCATGACTGCCATCACCCCCGATACTCCGATCGTTCTGCCGGCCGAACTGCGCACGCGGCTCGATCGCGCGGTCGCACAGGTCAACAGTGTGCTGCTGGGCAAGTCCACGCAGGTGAACCTTGCCTTCGTCAGCCTGCTCGCCGGCGGTCATCTGCTCATCGAAGACCTGCCCGGCGTCGGCAAGACCACACTGGCCCACGCACTTGCCGCAACCCTGGACCTGAGCTTCCAGCGAGTGCAGTTCACCAGCGACCTGCTGCCGTCAGACATCATCGGTGTGAGCATATTCGAGCGCGACAGCAATCGCTTCGAATTTCATGCCGGACCGCTGTTCGCGCAGCTCGTGCTGGCCGACGAAATAAATCGCGCGACGCCCAAGACGCAGAGCGCGTTGCTCGAAGCCATGGCCGAGCAGCAGGTCACCGTCGACGGTCGCAGCCATCCGTTGCCAACGCCGTTCTACGTCGTCGCCACGCAAAACCCGCTCGACCTGGCCGGCACCTACCCCCTGCCCGACTCGCAACTCGACCGCTTCATGCTGCGCATCAGCCTCGATTACCCAAGCCGCGAGGCCGAACGCGAGCTGCTGACCTCGGCCAACCGGCAGGAACTGATCGCCACACTGAGCCCGTGCATGGGCACGGCCGATATCCACGCGTTGCGCCAGCGGGTGGGCGGAATCATCGCGAGTCCGGCTCTGATCGACTACCTGCAGGCGCTGATCGGCGCCACGCGCAACCACGCAGATATCCACGTCGGCCTGTCGCCGCGCGCCGGACTCGCCCTGCTCGCCGCCGCGCGCGCGCAGGCACTTCTCAATGGCCGCGCCTTTGTGCTGCCGGAAGACCTGCAGGCAGTATTCGTGCCGGTGACGGCGCATCGGCTGACCCTGGGCAGCGGCGGCAACCGGGACCGCGTCGCGGTCACGCGCGAGCTCCTGGCCGGCGTGGCCGTGCGTTGAAACCGCCCCGCGCTCCCGGCGATCTCTGGCTACGCCTGCTCGCACGCGCGGAGAAGCGGCTGCCTGCGTTGACGCGGCTGCGCGCACGCGAAGCGCTGCCGATCCGGCTCGACCGGCGCCGCATCTATGTGCTGCCCACCGTGTTCGGCCTGGTCTTCACCACCATGCTGATGATCATGAGTGTCGGCGCGCTGAACTATTTCAACAACCCGGCCTTGCTGCTGACGGCGCTGCTCGGATCCGTCAGCGTGCTCAGCATGCTGATCGCCTTCCGCACACTGGACGGGCTCTGCCTGACCAGCGTGCAGTCCTCGCCCTGCCATGCGGGCGATGTGCTCGCATTGGAGCTGGGGTTCGCGCCCGGTCCGCGCGCGCGCGCGGGCCTGCGGATCGATATCGGCACGGCGGGCCGCATTCTCGCGACGCCAACAAACGAACCGGCGCGAGCTGTCCTGGCACTGCCGACCGAGCGACGCGGCCTCATGATCCTGCCGCGCATCCGCGTCTGGACACGCTGGCCCTACGGCCTCTTCCGCGCGTGGAGCTGGCTCAATCCCGGCATCGAGGTGCTGGTTTATCCGCGTCCGGAAGCCACCGCGGTGCCGCTGCCGCTCGGCAGCCGCGAGGCGCATCGCAGCATCGTGCAGCCGCAGGGCGAGGAATTCGGCGCACTGCGCGAATACCGTGCCAGCGACCCGCGCCGGCTGATCGCCTGGAAGGCCAGCGCCCGCCACGATCGCCTGCTCGTGCGCGAGCCCGAGCAGATGACCGGCCAGGAATCCGTGCTCGACTTCAATGCCCTGCCCTCCCTGGACCTCGAAGCGCGCATCGCGCGGCTGACCCGCTGGGTACTCATGGCCGAGGAACGCCGCACGCGCTATACCCTGCTGCTGCCGGGACAGCGCATCGGCCCCGACCTCGGCAGCGCGCATGCGCACCGCTGCCTGCGCGAACTGGCCCTGCTCTGATGCTGCTGACCCGACGCCAGTTCGACCTGACCGCGCTGACCGTGCTGTGTGCGACGTTGTTGCATGCGCCGCATTTTCCCTTGTGGCTCACGCTGGCGTTGACCGGGCTGATCGGTGCGCGCTGGCTGCAGCGGCGCCTGCGCCCCGGCTGGGGCAAGCCGCCAGCGCTGCTGCGGCTACCGCTGACCCTCGCCCTGCCGGTCGTGGTGTACCTGCAATACGGCAACATTTTCGGTCTTGAGCCCGGCAGCGTGTTTTCCGTCGGCATGCTGGTGCTCAAGCTGACCGAGAGCGAATCGCCGCGCGACGCACGCGCGGTCGTGACTTTCGCGAGTTTCGTGCTGATGGCCGCACTGCTTTTCGAACAGGACCTGCTGACCACCGTGTGCGTCGGCATCGGTGTGGTTCCGCTGTTGCTGAACCTGCACGCGCTCGAAGCCGACGGCAGCGACGCGCCGCAGCCGCTGGCACTGCGCAGTCTCGGCAAGCAAAGCCGGTTCGTGCTGTTCAACCTCCTCGCCGCCGTGCCGCTGGCTGTCCTCGTGTTCCTGTTCCTGCCACGACTCGCCGCTCCGCTGTGGGCAACCCAGACCGCGCCGAAGGGCAAGACCGGCCTCAGCGACTCCATGTCGCCGGGGCGCATGGGCGAGCTGTTTCTCGATGACAGCGCCGCCTTCCGTGTCAGCTTCGATGACGGCGTCGCTCCTCCACCGGCGCAGCGCTATTGGCGCGGCGTCGTGCTGTGGCGCTATGACGGCCGCACCTGGTCGCGCGCCGGTGGGATGGTCCTGCGACCAGACAAGCAGCCACTGCAGGCGCTGACACCGGAGATCGCCTACGAAATCACACTGGAACCCAGCGAGCAGCGCTGGATGTACGCGCTGGATCTGCCGACCACCGATCCCGGCAGCGAGACGCGGGACGAGGACTACACGCTCTCGGCGGCGCATCCATTGAGCAAGCTCACGCAGTATCGGCTGCGTTCTGCGCCGGTATACCGCCTCGATGGACTCGATTCGCAACAGCGTCAGCGCGCCCTGCATCTGCCGGCAAATTTCAATCCGCGCACGGTTGCGCTCGGCCGGCAATGGGCGCAGCAGTACAACGACCCGCAGCGCATCGTGCAGGCGGCGCTGGACCTGATCCGGCAGGAGTTCAGCTATACGCTCTCGCCGCCGCCCCTGGGCCGCCAGGCGATGGACGACTTCCTGTTCGAGACGCGCGCGGGTTATTGCGAATATTTCGCCTCTGCTTTCGCCGTGCTGATGCGCGCGGCCGGTGTGCCGACGCGTGTCGTGCTCGGCTACCAGGGCGGTTACTGGAACACCACCGGGGACTACATGGTCGTGCGCCAGTCCGACGCCCATGCCTGGAACGAGGTCTGGCTCGAAGGACGCGGCTGGGTGCGCGTGGACCCGACCGCGGCGGTGCGACCGGAACGCGTCGAGCTCGGCAGCGGCGCGGCGAACTCCGCGTACGCGTCGTGGTACGGCCGCGAATGGCTGCTCGGCCTGCGCAACCGCTGGGACATCGCCAATCGGTTGTGGACCCAGGCCGTCGTGGGATTCGATGAACTGACCCAGCGCGGCCTGCTGCGCGGCGTCGGCATCGAGAACGCCGATTGGCGACAGCTCGGGATCACGTTCGCGCTGAGCATGGGCCTGCTGGCCGCACTCGGCCTGTGGTGGGCGACGCGACGTGAACGCGGCGAGGGCGATGCGGTCGATCGTGCGTATGCGCGCCTTTGCACGCGCCTCGGGCGGCGCGGCCTCGCCCGGCTCGATACCGAAGGACCCGCTGACTACCTGCGCCGCCTGCTCACGCAGTGGCCACAAGCACGCGATGAACTGGAGCCCTTGTTTGTGCGCTATGTGCAACTACGTTACGGGCAGGCCGCGATCGACGCCGACGCCGCGCGCAAATTCGTCCGTTCGGCACGGCGTATCAATGCGGCCAGATTGCGCACAGTCTGAATGCGACCGCGCAACGACAGTGACCGATGTATCGTCATGCTCGGATCACCCCCTGTCAGGAGATTCTCATGTCCGTCTCCCGCCTGCCTGTCCTCGGCCTGTGCCTTACGGGACTGCTGCTCGTCCTGAGCGGCTGTGCCACGATACCCGCCCCGCTGCAAGGCGACTACGCCGCCTCACAACCGGAAAACCCGCCTGCCGCGGCACAGAAAGTGCGCTGGGGCGGCCAGATCATCCGCGTCGACAACGACGCGCAGCGTTCGTGTTTCGAAGTGCTCGCGCGACCGCTCGACAGTCGCGCGCGACCGCTGCAGCGTGATTCCAGCGAAGGCCGTTTCCTGGCCTGTCGCGCCGGCTTCTACGATCCGGCCGTGTTCGAGGCCGGCCGCAATATCACCGTAGCGGGCACGGTCGATGGCAGCGAGCTGCGCAAGGTCGGCGACTACGAGTATCGCTACCCGCGCGTTGCCGCTGACGTGATCTATCTGTGGAGCGAGCAGTCCTACGCGCGCGATCCCTGGGTCTACGGCTGGGATCCGTTCTGGTATCGCCCGTTCGGGCCGCCGGTGATCATGGTGCGCTCGCATCGTTAGGAAGTTCGCGGGCGTCGGGGGACTGCTGCCTTTGGGATCGGCACCAGATCTCCACAACCCTGGCCAATGCTTCGCATTGGCCGCCCCCTTGACTCAAGGGGGCTCCAAAATAAAGCTCAATCTCCGCGTTCGTGAGGTTTCAGCCGAAGCCGCGCAGCGGCGCGCCGCCGAGCAGATGCAGATGCAACTGGAACACGGTCTGACCGCCGTGGCGGTTGCAGTTGATCACGCAGCGATAGCCGTCGTCGGCGAAACCCTGGCCCTTGGCGTATTTCGCCGCGGCCAGGAACAGCTTGCCGACCAGTTCCGCGTGATCCGGTGTGAGTTCGTTCAAGGTCGCGATCGTTGCCTTCGGCACGAACAGTACGTGCACCGGCGCCTGCGGGCTGATGTCCTTGAAGGCAATGAGATCGTCGTCCTCGTAGACGATGTCGGCAGGGATTTCGCGGCGCATGATCTTGCCGAAGATGGTATCGCTCATGACAGCTCCTTCAGGTCAGGGTCTGGCGGCCGCCGAAGGCGTGAGCCAGCGTGCCGCGATCGATGAATTCCAGTTCGCCGCCGAGCGGCACGCCATGGGCCAGGCGGGTCGCATGCACGCCTGCCTCGCGCGCGATCTGCGAAAGCAGATGCGCCGTCGCCTCGCCTTCCACGGTCGGGTTGGTCGCGACGATGAGTTCATTGATTTCGCCGCTGCGTAGCCTCTCAGTCAGCAAATCAAGACCCAGTTCGCGCGGCCCGAGGCCGTCGAGCGGGCTCAAGCGGCCGAGCAGCACGAAATACAACCCGCGAAACCCGGTCGCCGCTTCGACGGCAGCCTGGTCGATCGGGCCTTCCACGACGCAGAGCACGCTGCGGTCCCGGGATACATTGGCGCAAACAGTACAAATTTCGGTTTCGCTGAAACCGCGACAGCGCCGGCAATTGCCGATGCGTTCAACCGCGGCGGTCAGTCGCTCGGCCAGGCGGCTCGCGCCGGCACGATCGCGCTCGAGAATATGGAATGCCATGCGCTGCGCGCTCTTGGCGCCGACGCCAGGCAGGCAGCGCAAGGCGTCGATGAGCTCGGCCAGCAGGGTCGAACCGGCGCTCATGGTTCAGAATGGCATCGAAAAGCCCGGCGGCAGTTCCATGCCGCCGGCGACACCGGCCATGCGCGACTGGGTCTCGCTGGCGAGCTTGTTCGCCGCGTCGTTGAATGCCGCGGCGACCAGATCCTCGGCCATCTCCGGGTCATCCAGCAACAGCTTGCGGTCGATGTTGACGCGGCGCACTTCGTGGCGACCGTTCATGAGTACGCTGACCAGCCCGCCACCGGCGCTGCCGGTGACTTCGAGCTGGGCGATTTCTTCCTGTGCCTTCTTCAGATTCTCCTGCATGCGCTGCGCTTGCTGCATGAGGTTGCCGAGGGGTCCACGCATGGTTGGCTCCAGAGGAATGTTCGGGTCTTGCGGAAATGGTGCCGGCACGCGGCCCCGCCAAGGCCAGGCTCCGTAATTCAGGCGCCGGGCGTGGTGGTGTCGTTGACGCGGACCGACTGAGGCACGATGCGCGCACCGAATTCGCGCATCGCGGCCTGCACGAACGGATCCTGCTCCATGTCCTGCTCGGCCTGCTGCTGGCGGGCGGTGCGCGTGCGCGCGATCTGCTCGGCCGGCGTCTCCACGCCGGCGCGTGCGCGTTCGAAATTCAGGCGCAACGGACGGCCGGTCGCGGCGGCCAGTTTCTCCTGCAGCTGGCTGGCCATCGCCGGCGAGTGCAGGTTTTCGTGTTCAGGCTTGAGCGCGAGACGCAGTACGTCACCGTCGACCGCGAGCAGCGCCGCGTGCTGCGCAAGCTGGCCGAGCGGGCCGCGCAGGCCGGCGCGTTCGATGAGCTGCGGCCAATCGCGTGGTTCGAGCGCTACGGGCACTGCGACGGAAACCTCCGGCACGACCGGCGGGCCCGACTTCACGGCCGGTGCAACGGCGGAAGCTGGCACTTCCTGCAACGGCGCGGACGCCGTTGCCGACACCGGATCCCCCGCGGACGACGCTGCAAGCACCGGCGCGCGCACGGGCGCCAACGTATCGGCAGCGGGCGCGGATGTTTCGGCGGCATTGGGTGTCGCCACATCGTCGCGCACCGACTGCATGCGCGAGCCGGCCGGCGCACCGACGCTGCCCGCCGCAGTGGCGCGTTGCTGCGGTGGCGGCACGGCGCCGCCGGCCGCGTCACCGGCCGGCGCGAAGGCGAGCAGGCGCAGCAGCGCCATCTCGAAGCCGGCGCGCGGCGTCGGCGCGAGCGCAAGGTCGCGTCGTCCACTGATGCACAATTGGTAATACAGCTGCACTTCGTCGGCTGCCAGTGACTGCGCGAAGCGGGCGACATCCTGCGTGTCCGCGACGTTTTCGCCGACGTGGTCGGGCACGAGCTGACGCAGCTGTATTCGATGCAGCAACCCGGCCAGATCGTCGAGAACGAGGCCGAAATCCGGCCCGAACTCGGCCAGCTTGGTGACCTCGCCGAACAGCGCATTGCCATCGTTGGCGCAGATCGCGTCGAGCAGGCGCGTGACCTGGGCGCGTTCGATCGTGCCCAGCATGGTGCGCACGTCGGCGACCTGCACGCTGCCGCCGCCATAGGCGATAGCCTGGTCCAGCAGCGACAGTCCGTCACGCAACGAACCATCGGCGCCTTTGGCAAGCAGACCGATCGCGTCGGCGTCGAAGCCGATCTGCTCTGCAGCGAGGATATGCCGCATCTGCCCCGCGATCTGCTCGGGCAGCAGGCGCTTGAGATTGAACTTGAGGCAGCGCGACAGCACGGTCACCGGCAGCTTCTGCGGGTCGGTGGTCGCGAGCAGGAACTTGACGTGGGCGGGCGGTTCTTCCAGCGTCTTGAGCAAGGCGTTGAAGGCGTTCTTCGACAACATGTGGACTTCGTCGATGAGGAAGACCTTCTGCCGCCCGCGCGCCGGCGTGTACTGCGCGCTTTCGATCATCTCGCGGACATCGTCGACACCGGTATGGCTGGCGGCGTCGATCTCGAGCAGATCGACGAACCTGCCTGCGTCGATATCGAGGCAGGCACGGCATTCTCCGCAGGGTTGCGAAGACTGGCCCCGTTCGCAGTTCAGCGACTTGGCGAAGATGCGCGCGATCGTGGTCTTGCCCACGCCGCGGGTGCCGGTGAACAGAAAGGCATGATGCAGGCGCCCGCCGTCCAGCGCATTGGACAAGGCGCGTACCACATGTTCCTGGCCGACCAGCTCGCTGAACCGCTTGGGTCGCCACTTGCGCGCAAGGACTTGATACGACATGCCGTTTCCTTCGGGCCAAGCGCCGATTGTGCCACGCCGGGTAGGCTCGGGGCGCGCGCTGGGCCATCGACATGCCGGCCGACCAAGGTGCACTGGCCCGTTATGGGCTTCGCACCGGGTAGGCGGCTTGCGCAGGTTGTTCTAGGCTTGACGCGCGCGCCGGTCCGGCCGCACGCCCGCCAGGAGAAAACCAGCCTCATGTCGTCAGCCAGCCGCAAGCCCGCTGCGATTCCGCTCAAGGATCCGGGTCCGACACCCGTTGAACGTGTCGCAGTGGAGGACGCGATCGCGGCATGCCGCGAACTTCCGGGCGCATTGCTGCCGCTGCTGCACGCGGTGCAGGACAGGCTCGGCTACGTGCCACCGCAGGCAGTGCCGATGATCGCGCACGGCCTCAACCTCTCTCGCGCCGACGTGCACGGCGTAATCAGTTTCTATCACCATTTCCGCGCCGCGCCGCCGGGCCGCCATGTCGTGCAACTGTGTCGCGCCGAAAGCTGCCAGGCAATGGGTTCGGCCGCGCTGGAAGCTAGCGCGAAACACCATCTGCGCATCGACTACGGCCAGACCAGCGCGAGCGGTGCGGTCACCCTGGAACCCGCGTACTGCCTCGGCAACTGCGCGCTGTCACCGGCCATTCTGCTCGACGGCGAACTCCTCGGCCGGGTCACGCCCGTCCGGCTGACGCAACTGCTGGACGCGCTGGAGGCACAGGCATGAGCGTGACCGTGTTCGTGCCGATCGATTCGGCCGCGTTGTCGGTTGGCGCCGGGGCCGTCGCGACGCGCATCGTCGAGGAGGCCGCGCGCCGCGGCCTGGAGTTGCGCCTGGTGCGTAATGGTTCGCGCGGACTGTTCTGGCTGGAGCCGCTGGTCGAAGTCGCGACACCGGCGGGCCGCCTCGCCTACGGACCGGTCGACGCCGCCGATGTCGAGAGCCTGTTCGACGCGGACTTCCTGCTGGGCGGTGCGCACGCGCTGTCGCTCGGCCTGACGGAGGAGATTCCTTTCCTCAAGCGCCAGGAACGCCTCACCTATCGCCGCATCGGCCTGATCGATCCGCTCGATCTTTCCGACTACGCCGCTCATGACGGCTGGCAAGGACTCCGGCACGCGCTGGCGCTGCCGCCCGCCGCGATCGTGCAGGAAGTGCTGGATTCCGGTCTGCGCGGCCGCGGCGGCGCTGCGTTCCCGGCCGGCATCAAATGGAAGACCTGCGCCGATGTGGTCGCCACGCAGAAGTACATCGTCTGCAATGCCGACGAGGGCGATTCGGGCACCTATGCGGACCGCCTGACCCTGGAAGGCGATCCGTTCTCGCTGATCGAAGGCATGCTCATCGCCGGCCTCGCCGTCGGCGCCAGCGAAGGCTACGTCTACATCCGCAGCGAATACCCGCGCGCCTTCCAGGTATTTTCTCAGGCGATAGCGCAGGCGCACGCTGCCGGCTATCTCGGTGCCGATGTCGCCGGCAGCGGCAAGCCGTTCCGACTGCATGCGCGCCTGGGTGCCGGTGCGTACATCTGCGGCGAGGAGACGTCGCTGCTCGAATCGCTCGAAGGCAAGCGCGGCCAGGTGCGTGTCAAGCCGCCGTTGCCCGCGATCGAAGGCCTGTTCGGCCAGCCCACCGTGATCAACAACGTCGTCACGCTGGCGAGCGTGCCAGTGATCCTGGCGCGCGGTGCGGCGTTCTATCGGGACTTCGGCATGGGCCGCTCGCGCGGCACGATCCCGCTGCAGCTGGCCGGGAACGTGCGCCGCGGCGGCCTCGTCGAAAAGGCGTTCGGACTCAGCCTGCGCGAACTGCTGCAGGACTTCGGCGGCGGCACTGCCACGGGCCGGCCGATCCGCGCGGTGCAGGTCGGCGGACCGCTCGGTGCCTATCTGCCCGAAGCGGACTTCGACACCGCAATCGACTACGAAGCCTTCGCCGCCGCCGGCGCCATGCTCGGACACGGCGGCGTGGTCGTATTCGACGATTCCGTCGACATGGCTGCGCAGGCGCGCTTCGCGATGGAATTCTGTGCCGTCGAATCCTGCGGCAAATGCACACCCTGCCGCATCGGCTCGACCCGTGGCGTGGAAGTGATAGACCGCATCACCGCCGGGATCGAGCGCGAGCGCAACGAAGTGCTGCTGCGCGACCTGTGCGACACGATGGTGAATGGATCACTCTGCGCGCTGGGCGGCATGGCGCCGTTCCCGGTGCTGAGCGCGCTGGACCACTATCCGGAAGATTTCGGCCTGGCCCGGTGAACGCCGGATTGAACCCCTGTCGATCGCCGCGCGCACATCGCGCAGCGGCAGACTGAGCAGAAACCGGCGCTCGCGCGCAGGAGGAATCGCATGCTGTCCATCGTCGAAAACGATCTCGGTACGCCGGCCGCGGCATCGACCGCGACCGTTACCCTGGAGATCGACGGTCAGTCGGTCCGTGTACCCGAGGGCACCTCGGTGCTGCGCGCCGCCGCCCTGATCGGGACCGCGATACCCAAGCTCTGCGCGACCGAGTCGCTCGAAGCCTTCGGCTCCTGCCGCCTGTGCCTCGTCGAGATCGAGGGACGTAAGGGGTATCCGGCCTCGTGCACGACGCCGGTCGCTGCCGGCATGAAGGTGAAGACGCAGAGCGGCAAACTCGGCCAGCTGCGCCGCGGCATCATGGAATTGTATATTTCCGACCATCCGCTCGACTGCCTCACCTGCCCCACCAACGGTCACTGCGAGCTGCAGGACATGGCCGGCGCGGTCGGCCTGCGCGAAGTGCGCTACGGCTACGACGGCGCGAATCACCTGGCCGCGACGAAGGACGAGAGCAATCCCTATTTCACCTTCGATCCGTCCAAGTGCATCGTCTGTTCGCGCTGCGTGCGCGCCTGCGACGAAGTGCAGGGCACGTTCGCGCTGACCATCCAGGGCCGCGGCTTCGATTCGACCGTCTCGGCCAGCCAGAACGAATCGTTCCTCGGTTCCGAATGCGTCAGTTGCGGCGCCTGCGTACAGGCTTGCCCGACCGCCACGCTGACCGAGAAATCGCTGATCGCACTCGGCCAGGCCGAGCACAGCGTCGTCACGACCTGCGCCTATTGCGGCGTGGGCTGTTCCTTCCGCGCCGAGATGAAGGGCGAGGAACTCGTGCGCATGGTCCCGGACCAGAACGGCCAGGCGAACCACGGCCACTCCTGCGTCAAAGGCCGCTTCGCGCTCGGCTATGCCACACACCGCGACCGCATCACCACACCGATGCTGCGCAAGCGCATCGGCGATCCGTGGCAGGCGGTCAGCTGGGAGGTCGCGATCAATCATGTCGCCACCGAGTTCAAACGCCTGCAGGCCCGGTACGGCAAGCACTCGATCGGTGGCATCACCTCATCGCGCTGCACGAACGAGGAAACCTATCTCGTGCAGAAGCTCGTGCGCGCCGGGTTCGGCACCAACAATGTCGACACCTGCGCGCGCGTCTGCCACTCGCCGACCGGCTACGGCCTCAAGCAGACGCTCGGCGAATCCGCCGGCACGCAGAACTTCGACTCGGTCGCACTGGCCGATGTGGTGCTCGTGATCGGCGCGAATCCGACCGACGGCCATCCTGTGTTCGCGTCACGACTCAAGCAACGCCTGCGCGAAGGCGCGAAGCTCATCGTGGTCGATCCGCGCCGCATCGATCTCGTCCGCACGCCGCACATCGAGGCGCAGCATCACCTGAAGCTGCGTCCCGGCACGAACGTGGCCGTGCTCAACGCACTGGCGCATGTGATCGTGACTGAGGGCCTCGTCGACGAGGCCTTCGTCGCGCAGCGCTGCGAAGGCCCGGCCTTCGCCAAGTGGCGTGCATTCGTCTCGCGGGAAAACAACTCGCCCGAAGCGCTGGAAACCGAAACCGGTGTGGCGGCCGCCGACATGCGTGCGGCGGCGCGGCTGTACGCGACCGGCGGCAACGGCGCGATCTACTACGGACTGGGCGTGACCGAGCATTCGCAGGGCTCGACCGCAGTCATGGCCATTGCCAATCTCGCCATGGCCACGGGCAACATCGGCCGCGTCGGCGTCGGTGTGAATCCGCTGCGCGGGCAGAACAACGTGCAGGGATCCTGCGACATGGGCTCGTTCCCGCACGAATTCCCCGGCTACCGACATGTATCCGACGTGGCCGTGCGCGAGAGCTTCGAGGCCGCCTGGGGCGTGCCACTGCACGACGAGCCCGGCCTGCGCATCCCGAACATGTTCGAGGCCGCGCTCGACGGCAGCTTCAAGGGCCTCTATATCGAAGGCGAAGACATCGCGCAGAGCGATCCGAACACGCAGCATGTGACCGCGGCGCTCAGCGCGATGGAGTGCGTCGTCGTGCAGGACCTGTTCCTGACCGAATCGGCCAAGCTTGCCCATGTGTTTCTGCCGGGGTCCTCGTTCCTCGAGAAGGACGGCACCTTCACCAATGCGGAGCGGCGCATCTCGCGCGTACGCAAGGTGATGGCGCCCAAGGCCGGCTATGCCGACTGGGAGATCACCCAGCTCATCGCCCAGGCCATGGGCTATCCGATGCATTACACGCATCCCTCGCAGATCATGGACGAGATCGCCGCGCTGACACCAACCTTCGCCGGGGTGAGCTTTGCGCGCATCGACGAACTCGGCTCGATCCAGTGGCCCTGCAACGATGCGCATCCACTGGGTACGCCGACGATGCACATCGACGAGTTCGTCCGCGGCAAAGGCAAGTTCATGCTGACCGAATACGTGCCTACCGAGGAAAAGGTCAACGCGCGCTTCCCGCTGTTGCTGACCACCGGACGTATCCTGTCGCAGTACAACGTCGGCGCGCAGACGCGCCGCACGCCGAACGTGCTGTGGCACAACGAGGATGTGCTGGAACTGCATCCCTTCGATGCGGACGAACGCGGCATCGCCGACGGCGACTGGGTCGGCGTGGAAAGCCGTGCCGGCGATACTGTGTTGCGCGCGCGGATCTCCGATCGCATGCAGCCCGGGGTGGTCTACACCACGTTCCACTTTCCCGAGTCCGGCGCGAATGTCGTGACGACGGAAAACTCCGACTGGGCGACCAACTGCCCCGAATACAAGGTCACGGCGGTGCAAGCCACGCGCGTGTCGCAGCCATCGGACTGGCAGCGCCGCCATCAGGCCTTCACCGAGAAGCAGCTGGATCTGCTTGGCCCGGCACGTCCGGCAGCGACCTGAGACGACATGGACGTCGATCGCAGCGTGACGCATCCGCCGGCCGGCGCCGTACAGCGCCCGGTCGCGCGCTGGCGCAACGGGCGTGTCGACGAACACATCGACTGCGTGGCGGAAGAAGTACCGGTTGCCGTCGTGTGCAATTCGCGGCATTTCGCCGTGATGATGGCGACGCCGACCGATCTCGACGATTTCGCGCTCGGCTTCGCCCTGAGCGAAGGACTCATCGCCGTACCGGCGGAACTGCTGGCACTTCACGCGCAGACGCAGATCGAAGGCGTGGAACTGCACCTGACCCTACCGCCCGAACGCGCCGCCGCACTGGTCCGGCGCGAGCGCAGCCTCGAAGGGCGCAGCGGCTGTGGCATCTGCGGCAGCCGGCATCTCGAGGACCTCCTGCGCGTACCGCCGCGCGTGACGGCCAGCCCGCGCATCACGGGCGCGGCGCTGGACGCGGCGCTGGCCCAGCTCGCCGATCACCAGTCCCTCGCCGCCGCGACTGGCGCGACCCACGCCGCGGCCTGGGCCGACGACCGCGGCCGGATACATCTGCTGCGCGAGGACGTCGGCCGGCACAATGCCTTGGACAAGCTGATCGGCGCGCTGCATCGCGACGACCGCAGCCTCGATGCGGGCTTCGCGATCGTGACCAGCCGCGCGAGCTATGAAATCGCGATGAAGGCGGCCAGCGCCGGGATCGCCGTGCTCGCCGCGATCTCGGCACCGACCGCGCTCGCGATCTCGCTGGCCGACAGCGCCGGACTGACCCTGATCGGCTTCGCGCGCCCCGGCGGCTGCGCGGTCTACACCCACGCCGACCGTTACGCCGGGCAGCCCGCCGAACTGCGCGAGGCACCGTATCCCGCACCGCCTGCCAGACAACCCGGAGACGACGCCTGAACATCGACCGCCTGGTCAGCATGGCCAATGACATCGCCCGCTACTTCGCCTCCGAACCCGACCGCGAAGAAGCCGTCACCGGCATCGCCACACACCTCAAGCGCTTCTGGGAACCCCGCATGCGCGAAGCCATCATCGCCCACTGCCGCGATGCAGAAGGTGCGGGCCTGCACGAACTCGCCCGCGATGCGGTGGCGCGGCTGGCCAACGGCTGAGTTACAAGACCGATCGAGAAAGCCACCAGCAACAGGCCGCGTGGCACAACAACTGCGGAAAGGCGATTCTTTCGGCTGAACCCCGTCGTATCGGGGCAGTGGCCGTAGATGCTGTGTCTGACAATGATCGGCGTATCGGGCGCGGACCATCAAAGCTTGTCTGGCACGCGAGGCGCGTTGCCAACACACCATCCCGACCGAACCCTTCGGCCCGTTGGGCGTTCGGGACGATGAGAACCTCCGGTTCCAAGCCATCGTCCTTCACCCCCTTGAAGGGGTCTCAAAGGCGCTCCGACATCGCTTCTGGAGCCCCCTTAAGTTAAGGGGGTGAAGAGTGATCGCTCAGAACCGCAGGTTCTGATCACTCTGAACGCCCAACGGGCCGGATCGGCCAACGCGTAGCGTTGGCCAGGGTTGTGGAGATCTGGTGTTGATCAAAAACCGGCGGCGCGAAGTTCGCCACGCTGACGAAGCAGAGCGGCAACTCCGCCAGCCACATCCCGGCACCCGAATCACTCACTACCGTTGCTCCCTTCCGGGCCTGGCGGAGTTTGCAAGCTATCGTCGCGAGAGGACCGACGGAGTCGCCATAAAGCGTGCACTGAAACGGCGGCGTACCGTTCAGGCTGTTGCGGGAAAACTGGCGGAGAGAGAGGGATTCGAACCCTCGATACGGGGATAAGCCGTATACACACTTTCCAGGCGTGCTCCTTCAACCACTCGGACACCTCTCCAACCCGCTTCCGCAACCCCATCCCTGGAGCCCGCAAGCGGGGCGCGGAGGATACCCGGAAGGTGGATCACAGACAAGGTCAGGGCTGGACCGGGCTTCCATCCGGGTGCAGCCAACCGGACGCGCCGTCGCGGTAGAACTCGTTCTTCCAGATCGGCACCCGCTGCTTGATCTCGTCGATGACGAAGCGGCATGCGGCGAAAGCAGCGTCGCGATGCGCGGCACTGACCCCGACCCACACCGCGAGATCGCCGATCGCCAGGTCGCCGGTGCGGTGCACGCAGATCGCGCGGTCGATCGCGAAGCGCGCGGCGGCTTCGGCAAGGATGCGCTCGCCCTCGGCCAGCGCCAGCGGCGCGTAGGCCTGGTAGGCCAGGCGCTGCACCGGCTTGCCCTCGTTGTGGTCCCTGACCCAGCCTTCGAACGTGACGCAGGCGCCGGCGCTCGCGCTGGCGAGTCCGCGCGCGAGCACGGCGCTGTCGAATGCGCTGTCGGCGAGACGAAATGCGTTCATCCGCCCGACACCGGCGGCAGGAACACGACCTCGTCGCCGTCGCGCAGCGCGCTGTCCCAATCGGCGAATTCGCCGTTCACCGCAACGCGCAGCCGTTCGGCTGCCAGCGTCAGTCCGTGTTGCAGGGATATCTCGGCATACAGCGCGCGCGGATCCCGCGCGATGGATGCGACGACTTCGCTGTCACGGCCGGTGCGGTCGCGCAGCGACGCGAAATACAGCAGGCGATACGTGAGCGGCTCACTCATTCCGGCGCACGTCCAGCAACGACGTCGCGCTTGCCACCGGACTTTTCCAGCAGCGCGATATCGCCGATGACGATCTCGTGGCTCAGTGCCTTGCACATGTCGTAGATCGTCAGCGCCGCGACACTCGCGCCGGTCAGCGCTTCCATCTCGACGCCCGTCTTGTGCGTGATGCCGACTTCGCAGCGGATCCGCAGTTCGGTCGGCGAGACGAACGCGATGTCGAAGTCGCAGCGTTCGATCGCGAGCGGATGACAGAACGGAATCAGCTCGTGCGTGCGCTTTGCCGCTAGCGTGCCCGCAACGATGGCGGTATCGACAATCGCGCCTTTCTTGCCACGCAAGCCCGTGCGCTGCAGCTCGGCGGCGACATCGGGCGGAAAGCGCACGCACGCCTGCGCGACCGCGCGGCGGAATGTCGCTGCCTTCTCCGCAACGTCGACCATGCGCGGATGACCGCTCGCATCGACGTGGCTCAACCGGGTTGATTCAATGGCCAGGACGCTATCCTCCAATCGCAAACATTTCGACACGCGACTCGTTGCCGCGCGCGCGAAGCTCGGCCCGGCGTTCACTGTAGCGGTCGTCACGCTGCTGCCAGTGCGCCGCAATCGTCGCGGCGATCGTCGCATCGTCAGCACCGCCGCGCAGCAAGGCGCGCAGATCGAAGCCTTCGCTGGCGAACAGGCAGGTATACAGCTTGCCGTCGGCGGACAGCCGCGCCCGCGTGCAGTCGCCGCAGAACGGCGTGCTGACCGAGCTGATGAAGCCGATTTCGCCGCCGCCGTCGACAAAGCTCCAGCGCTCCGCGACATCGTGGCTGTTCGCTCGTCCGAGCGCCTGCAGCGGCCAGCGCGCACCGATGCGCGCACGCAGTTCCGCACTCGGCACGACGCGACCGCGCTGCCAGCCGTTGAGCGTCCCGACGTCCATGTATTCGATGAAACGCAACACGTGCGGCGTACCGCGAAAATGCGCCACCAGATCGAGTACACCCGCCTCGTTGATGTCGCGCATCACGACGGTGTTGAGCTTGAGTGCGCCGAAGCCCTCGGCCTCGGCTGCCGCGATTGCCGCGAATGCTTCGCCGATCTCGCCGCGGTTGCCGGAAAGCTGGCGGTAGACGACAGGATCGAGACTGTCCAGGCTCAGGGTGATGCGATCGAGCCCGGCTTCGCGCAGCTCGCGCGCCTGACGCGGCAGCAGCATGCCGTTCGTGGTCAGTGCGATGTCGGCAATGCCGGGAATGCGCTTGAGCCAGCGCACCAGCAGCGGCAGCTCGCGGCGCAGCAGGGGTTCGCCACCGGTGAGGCGGATCTTGCGCACACCAAGGCCGGCGAACACGCAGGCCAACCGTTCGATTTCCTCGAAAGACAGCCGTGCGTTCCTGTCGAGAAACTGATGGTGGTCGGGATACTGGTCTTCGGGCAGGCAGTACGGGCAGCGGAAGTTGCAACGATCGACGACCGAGATGCGCAAGTCCGTCAGCGCGCGCTGCCAGCGGTCCACCGGTGGCGCTTCGATCAGGGCAAGCGGGATGCGCGAGTCCACTATACCGCCCGCAGATTCGGTTCGGCCGCGCGAGGCGGCTGCGCCGCGCTCAGCGCAAGACGCTCCCCGGCTCGGGCGATGTGATAGCCGCGCGCGGCCAGCGCCGCGCCGTCGGCAACGCTGCCGTAGTGGTACAGCACAAGGCGCGTGCGCAGCTCGGCCGGATATTCGCGTTCGATGTCGTCGATGCCCGTGTGCGACGGGTTGCCGATCAGGCCGCAATCGTGCGCGACCCATTCACCTGCCGCGGCGTAGCGGCTCAGCATTTCCGGAATCGGACGTGTATCGCCGGTCCAGACGAAGCTGCCGCGCAGCGCCAACGCGAACGCCGTGTCGGGCGCGTGGTGGCGCACCGGAAACGCATCGAACCACAGGTCCTGCAGCCAGAATCCACGCGACAACGGCACGAGCTGGAACGCGTCCCAGAAATTCGCGCCGCCCTCAGCCAGCACGTTGGGGTAGTCGGCGATGCGCGCCTGCAGCAGCGGTATCAGCGCCGCGTGGGCGAATACGCGCACGCGACCGCGCAGATTCGCATCGAAATAGATCTTCGTGAACAGGCGCTCGAATCCGCCGACGTGATCAAGGTGCGTATGGGTGACATAGATCGCCTGCGGCACGCGCGCATAACGTTCGAGATAACGCGTCAGCGTTTCCGGTCCGCAGTCGATCAGCAGCACCGGTTCGCCGTCGCGCTCGAGCACCGCACCGGACGATCCCAGCTCGACCGCCTGGGACGAACCGACGCCGAGAAACTGCAGTGCGAGGGTCATGGTTGTCGTTCCGTCGCGATGGCCACGCCATTGTCCAGCAGGCTACGTGCGGCCGTATAGGCGTCCTGCAAGGGCTGCCACAGCGTGCGGTCGAAGTGCGCTTCGCCCTCACCCGCCGCGCCGACCTTGAGCAGCGACCGGCGCAGGCGCTCAAGGTTCTGCTGCGGCCAGTCCTGTCTCGAAGGGCGCAGCTCGCCGCGATCGAAATCGATAAGGTGCACGGTACCGGCAGCTTCGAGCACGTTATGCGCGTTGAGGTCGGCATGCCATACCCCCGCGGCGTGAAACGCCGCCACGGTAGTGCCAACCTGGCGCATCCGCGCGGCGTCGAGCCGCTGATCACGCACGAGCTCGGCCAAGGTCCGTGCCTCGGGAATCAGACGTGTGAGCAGGTCTGCACGGTAGAACGGGCCGCTGCGGCGGTAGCGTGCCGCGAGCGGCCGCGGCGCAGGCAGGCGCAAGGCTTGCAGATGCCGCAACAGGCGGAATTCGGCGAAAGGTCGCGAGCGCTCCGCGCCGTTCCAGAAATAGCGGTCCCCGAGTAACCGCGCTACGGCGCCGCCGCGGCGGTAGTGGCGCAGAACCGCCGCACCGGCCGGCGTCTGCACCTGCCACGCGGCACCCCGGCCGCCGGCGACGGCGCCGGACTGCCAGTGCGTCGGGTCGAACCAATCGTCGTCGACTTGTGCGGCGATCGACGCGTCGCACAGAATCGCGCCCGCGTCGGTAGTCTTCAGGGTCGCTTCGTTCATCGCGTGCGCCGCAGCCGCTGCTGCGTTCGTCTCATCATCATCTCTTCGGCATTCTAGCAACCGCATGTCCGTCCCGGCAGCAACGCCACCCGAAACCCTGTGCCTGCTCCGCACGTCCGCACTGGGCGACGTCAGCCACGTCGTGCCGCTCGTGCGCACGGTACAGGCGCACTGGCCGTCGACCGCACTGACCTGGATCGTCGGCAAGCTCGAGCACAAGCTGGTCGGCGATCTGCCCGGCGTCGAATTCATCGTGTTCGACAAGGCCAAAGGCCGGGGAGGCTATACCGCCGTTCGCCGCGCACTCGGCGGACGCCGCTTCGACGCCCTGCTGCACATGCAGGTCGCACTGCGTTCGAATCTGCTCAGCGCGCTGGTATCGGCGCGCCGGCGCGTCGGCTACGACGCCGCACGCGCGCGCGACCTGCATGGACTGTTCGTCAATCAACGCATTCCCGCGCGCAGCGGCGAACATGTGCTCGATGCGATCGGCAGCTTTCTCGAACCGCTGGGACTGAAACAGACGGAAATACGCTGGGATCTGCCGGTGCCGCAGGCCGCCGAGGTGTTCGCCGAGCAGCATCTGCCGGCTGCGGAGCCGACGCTGCTCGTCAGCCCGTGCTCCAGTCATCGGCTACGCAACTGGCGCCCAGAACGTTACGCCGCCGTCATGGACCACGCCGCACAGCGCGGCTGGCGCGTGGTCCTCTGCGGCGGCCCCAGCGCCTATGAGCGCGAATTCGGTGACGTGATCACGCGACGGCTCGCGCACTGCGAACCCGTCGACCTGATCGGCAAGGACACGCTCAAGCAACTGCTCGCGCTGCTGCGCCGGGCCGACCTGGTGCTGACGCCGGACTCAGGCCCGATGCATCTGGCCAACGCGATGGGAACCGCCGTGCTGGGACTGCACGCGGCGAGCAACCCGCATCGTTCCGGCCCGTATTCGGAGCGGCGCTGGTGTGTCGATCGCTACGATGCCGCGGCGCGGCGCTTCCGCGGCAAGTCCGCAGACCGACTGCGCTGGGGTACGAAGATCGAGCACGAAGGCGTCATGGACCTGATTGAAACCGACGCCGTGATCGAGCGTTTCGAGGCGTTCGCGCGGGAACACCGGCCGATTGGCCAGAGTCTCCAGCTCTTGTAGCTCTAGCTCTTGTAGTCCTGGTACGACTTTTCTTCGATCAGCTGCGAGCCGAGCTTGAGATTGATCTCGCGCTTGATCGCGGCGCGGTCATCGTTCTGGAAATACACCGCGCGCGCAAGTTCAATGAACTCCGCGTCGAAGGCCTGTGCCTTTTCCTTGAGGCGGATGCGGTCCTCGATATCCCACAGCGCCTGATTCACCTGCTTGAGCCGCGCGCGCTCGGCGTCGATGTCGATCGCCGCCGCGGGATCGTTGCGCCACACCTCGGCCAGCAGATCCAGCTCCTTGCGCACGTTGGCCTGCTTGGACGGATCGACGATCTGCTCGGACTTGATCTCGAGAATGGTGATCTTGTCGATCAGTTCGCCGTGGGAAATCGGAGTGGTGATCAGCGACATGCGGGCAGGATCCGGGCAAAGCACGAGCGTAGCCGAAAACGCCGGCAGCCCGCGCGGAAAACGAAAACGCGCCGCCAGGGGGCGTGCACCCTTGGCGAAAACAAAAACGCCCCGCGAGGGGGCGCTTTGCTGATGCTGGCGGAGAGGGTGGGATTCGAACCCACGGTACGCTTACACGTACGCCTGATTTCGAGTCAGGTACATTCGACCACTCTGCCACCTCTCCGGAACTGTCGGCCTTGCGACCGTCCCTGCCGGTGGCGCGGCGAGGGGCGCGAATAGTACGAGCTACGCGCAACGGATTCAAGCCGGCGCGCGCGACAACCGTCCGGCTGACGCAAGTTTCTCCGGGATTGCGTATTACTTCATCGTGGAGACTCACTTCCGCGACGCGCGCTTGCCTAGGGATGGCGCACGGCGGCATGCTATGACCCAGTTCGTTTTTCGCACCTGCCGCCGTTTTATGAATGCCGGCACCTTGCGTCTGGCGATGGCCACTGAACCCGAACCAGGCTTCGCGCATGATCGAATTCGGACATAGCTCCCACGTAGGCCTGCGCCGCGAGCACAACGAAGACACGTATTACGCCGACCCGGACCTGGGTCTGTGGCTCGTTGCGGACGGGATGGGTGGGCATGAGCACGGCGAAGTCGCCAGCGCAATCGCCCGCGATACACTGATCGAGGAAGTGCGCAAGGGCACCGCCATCGGTCGTGCGATCCAGCTCGCCGACGAGGAAATCATCCGTCACTCCAACCGCCGCGCCGAAGCGCTGCCGATGGGTACGACCGTCGCCGCAGTCAGCGTCAGCGGCGACCATTTCGAAATGGCCTGGGTCGGCGACAGCCGGGTCTACGTCTGGAATGGCGCGCTCAAGCAGCTCTCGCAGGATCACTCCTATGTCCAGGAACTCATCGAGCAGGGCGCTATCACGGCCGAACAGGCGCGCACGCACCCGCATCGCAACGTGGTCACCCAGGCGCTGGGCGTGACCGACCCGCAAAGCCTGCGCGTGGAGACCATCACCGGTACGCTGCAGGCGGGCATGCAGATTCTGCTCTGCAGTGACGGCCTGACCGAAGAAGTGGAAGATGCGCAAATTGACACCATCCTTGCCCGTGCCGATCTGTCGGCACAGGAATGCGTCGACCACCTGATTCTTGCCGCGCTCGACGGCGGCGGTTCAGACAACGTCACCGTGGTATTGATCCGCCGACGCTGACAAGGCGCGAATTCTCGCGTCGGGGAAATCAGCCTCCACAGCGGTGTGGCCCGGCGTCGCCGTCCGGGGCGAAGATAGTCCGAGCGCTGGCGCGGTTCAGCGGCCGACGTTGCGTGAAAGTCTGGCTGTCGGTGGTATGCCTGTACGGCGCGTCGGCGGGTGTCAGCGCTGCTGGGCGTACGACGGGGGAACCGTAGCGACACGTCACTCCACATTCGCGTGGCCAGGTGATTGGCCGATCTGCGAATGCAATACGCCACGTTTCCTACCGTATGCGCGGCTCAAAGCCGCGCATACCGTACAGCGCCCCGGCTACGGCGCGCCGCCCTTGAGCGATTTCAGCGCCGCCTGGAAGCTGCCCATGGAATACCCGTTCTCGTTCTTGAGCACGGCGTAGACGCCGTCGAGCCTGGCCTTCAGCGCATCCGCGCGCGCCTTGTCGATCGCGCCAGTATTCTCGAAGGCGACGATGACCGACTGCGCCGCCATGGCCGCCTGCTCGGCCGCGTCGTAGTCGCGGTATTCGCCGCGTGCCGCGTCGGCTTCGATGTCGGCCAGGATGGCGGTGAGACTGCCGCCGTCGAACTTGTGCTGCGCAACGCGCGGTAGCAACTCGGCCAGGCTCGCGCGCAGGCGCCGGGCCGCTGCCAGGGTCGCCTCGCGACTTTCCGTCGTGGCCCGATGCAGTGCGCGGGTCTGCTCCAGCACGCGCGCCTCGGCCGACTTGTCGACCGCGGCCAGCACGTGGCGGAACATCACGAGATTGGCGTCGTACAGCCGTACCACGCCCGGCCCCAGACCGGTGCCCTGACGCGGCCCCCAGCTCTTGTCCGACATGCGTTTGTGGCAGGCGAAGCAGTTAAACAGCACCAGCTCGGGAAAGATGCCTTGCATGCCGGCTTTCGGATCGGTCAGCTGGTCGAGCAGATTGGCCGCAGCGACACCCTGGCCCACGGCCCAGTCGCGCACGCCGCTGAATTCGCCCTTGCGCTGGATCCAGTCCTCGTCGATCGCGTAGTGCGGCCGGCCCAGCCAGGTAAAGGTGTCGAGCTCGAAGGTCAGGCGCGGATGCCCGGCTCCCATGATGCGGTGGGTAATCATGCGGTCCTTCGTACCCATGTGGCAGGACAGGCACAACTCGGCCCGCTTGACCGGATCGTCCGTCGCGTACATGCCCTTGGCGAGGTTGTCGGCGTGGGCGACGCTCTTGTCCGCGTGGGCGTTCAGCCATTGCTCGGCGCCGCCATGGCAGCCCTCGCAGCCGACGCCGTCGCTGATCTGGAACCGTTCGCCGCGCTGCGCCGCGGGTACGTTGTCGGCGTGGCAGTCGAGGCAGATCTTTGCCTCGGTCGCGTTGCCGATGCCGAGCTTGCGCGCGATTTCGCGCGAAGCAGGCTGTTCGAGAATGGTATAGGCCTTCGCGTGCGGGTCGGTTTCCTGCCACACGGCGAATTCGTTCTGCATGACGTGGGATTCGCGAAATACCTGCGAAGCACCATGGCAGACGCTGTTGGAACAACTGGCCACACCCAGGTGCTTGTGCGCGGCGATGGCCTCGACCGCGCTTGCGGACACCAGGCCAGGCAACAGGAATACGCACACTGCAACGAACCACGTACGCAGTCTCATCCCCGAACTCCCCATTCAGGCGAGCACCCTGGCGGCTGCTGGGCGCGCTGGCCGATTATGCCATGTGCACTGGCGAGCGGGACGCGCTCCGCCACAGGCGCGGCGGTTGCGAATTCCAGCTCTCGGGCATAGAACGAAAAACGACGGCGAATCCTGACATTCCGCGTCAGGCAGCGTCGCGCGGCACCTCAGGCGGCGGCGGGCTCGACGCGGCGCCACACGCAGCCCCCCTTGCTGGCCTTGTCGATGGCGGAAAGCCGCGCTTCGTGCGCGGCGAGTTCTTCCAAATCAGCCAGGCGCACGCGCACGGCCGGACGATCGCCAGCCGCATGGAAGGCGGAGGCCTTGGCCTGGGGTGACTCGGTCTCCACGGCGAAGTCGAGCGCGCCCTGCCCTGCGGTCAGGGCCAGATAGACGTCAGCCAGGATTTCGGCGTCGAGCAACGCGCCGTGCAGTTCGCGATGGCTGTTGTCGATATCCAGGCGCTTGCACAGCGCGTCGAGGCTGTTGCGCTGGCCTGGGTAAGTCTCTCGCGCCAGCGCCAGCGTATCGAGCACCGTCGCGTGATCGCGGATGCGGCCGTACTGTGGTCCCAGACGAGCCAGCTCCGCATCAATGAAGCCGACATCGAAGGCCGCGTTGTGGATGACGAGCTCGGCTCCCTTGATATACGCCAGAAACTCATCAGCGACGTCGGCGAAGCGCGGTTTGTCAGCGAGGAACTCGATGCTGATGCCGTGCACGGCCTGGGCGCCCGCATCGATGTCGCGCTCGGGATTCAGATAGCGGTGGAAGCGGCTCCCGCTGGTGCGTCGCGCAAGCAGTTCCACGCAGCCCAGTTCGATCAGCCGGTGTCCGCGCGCGGCGTCGAGGCCAGTGGTTTCGGTATCTAGCACGATCTGGCGCATCAGGCGTCCTGGCTCTGGCGTTCGGCGGCGAGGCGCGCCGCACGATCCACGCGTTCGTTGTCCGCATGACCCGAGTGACCGCGGGTCCAGAACCACTGCACCTGATGCCGCGCGACGGCCTGTGCGAGGCGCTGCCACAGGTCCTGGTTCTTGACCGGCTTTTTGTCCGAGGTACGCCAGCCGTTGGCCTGCCAGCGCGCCAGCCACTGCTCCATGCCCTGCTTGACGTATTGCGAATCGGTGGTGATGCGCACGCCGCAGGAGCGCGTCAGCGCTTCGAGCGCACCGATCGCGCCCATGAGTTCCATGCGATTGTTGGTGGTCTCCGCTTCGCTGCCGGATATTACTTTTTCTATTTTTCCATAACGCAACAGCGCGGCCCAACCGCCCGGCCCCGGGTTACCTAGGCAGGCGCCGTCGGTGAAGACATCGACGATCATCGGCTCACTCATGCCGAGGCGCGCTGCGTGCCGGAGGCCAGATTGGCGCGCACACCGCGCGGCTGCAGCGCGGCCGGATGCGTGCGCAGCAGCGCGTGGGTGTTGCGCTTGCGTGCAAGCAGCAGCCAGCTCGAACGAAACGCCGCTGGCAGCAGAACACTTCCACCGCCTACGGCAATACGCGACGGTCCGATGCGACGCTGGGCGTAGACATCGACGCCGCCGCGCGCCAGAGCGCGGCGCCAGGTGGCTGCGGAGGCGTAGTGCCAGGGCGGCTGGTCGCGGCCGTGCCAGGCCAGCCACGGGCGCCAGGCGCCGAACCGCGCAAAGCCCACGATCATCGCGGTACCGCCGGACTCGAGCACACGCACGATCTCTGCGCGCATTCCCGCAGCGTCGGCAACGCGCTCGAACGCATGCTGTACAACGACCAGGCGGAAACTGTCGTCGGGAAACGGCAGTTCGGCCGGTGCGCACACAGCGTCGCCGGTCAGCCGGTCAGGCGCCAGCACGCGCAACCCCAGGCGCCGTCCAAGCATCGGGGCCGCCATATGAGCTACGAGTTCCGCATCGCAGCCGACAAACAGCCCCTGGCGTCCGAACACGCCGGCGCATTCAGGGGCAAGCGCGGCACGCTCCTGCGCAAACACGTCACGCAGCGCGGCGGTTGGAAATGGCGGCTGTGGCTGCAGAAGCATAGGTGGCGAGCGTCAGGGAACGCGGATTCTGCGCCAAGTCGACCCGCCTTGTCCCGCATCGCAACACGCGCGGCGTTAAACGGCCTTAACGAGCAGCGCCGGAGCCGCGGCTATAGTCCCGCGTCCCGATCTGTCCGCCAAAATGCCGTGCTGCGCATCGAGCCCATTCCCGCCTTCGACGACAACTACCTGTGGCTGGTCCACGACGGGATCCATGCGGTCGTCATCGACCCTGGTGACGCGGCCCCCGTCGTCACGGCGCTGCAGCGGCTGAACCTTCGGCTGCAGGCGATCCTGCTGACCCATCACCACAACGATCACATCGGCGGCGTGGCAGCGCTGTGCGCGCAGTTCGACGTCGAGGTGTTGGCGCCGGCCGACGAACGCATTCCGTTGGCGACACGGCGCGTCGGCGGCGGCGACGCTGTCGATCTCGCCGCCCCTAGCCTTCGTCTGCACGTACTCGACTTGCCCGGCCATACACGCAGCCACATCGGCTACTACGGCAGCGGCCTGCTGTTCTGCGGCGACACCTTGTTCAGTGCCGGCTGCGGACGCCTGTTCGAGGGTACGCCGGCGCAGATGCTCGCCTCGCTCGACGCGCTGGCCGCGCTGCCACCCGAAACGGCCGTGTGCTGCGCGCATGAATACACCTGGTCGAACTGTGCGTATGCAGCTACGGTGGAACCCGGCAATCCCCAGTTGCGCGCGCGCGTCGACGAGGTACGCACACTACGCGCCCAGGGCCGTCCCAGCGTACCGAGCACGATCGCGCAGGAGCGCGCCACAAATCCTTTCCTGCGCACGGACGAACCCAGCGTGATTGCCTGGGGCGAACGCCATGGCATCCCCGCCAGCGCGCGCGTGGAGCGCTTCGCGGCGCTGCGCCGGGGCAAGGATCAGTTTCGGGTACCCGCCACATGGTGAAGCATCTGTCGAAGCGATTTCTTGCGCTGTTGCCTGCCGTGCTGCTCGCCGCCTGCGCAACCGCGCCGAAACAGCCTCTCGGGCACGACACGGCGATTCCGACGGTAACTACGCTGCCACCGCTCGACCTGCGTGTGGCGCCGCCGGAGTCGATCGACGTGCCGCTTGCGCCGATACCGGATCTGACGACGGTCGAGTCCAGGAACATCGCCGATGCGAATTCGGTCTGGGTGCGCTTGCGCACACGCTTTGCGATGCCCGGCTGCGAATACAGCCCGGCGGTGCAGCGCTGGGCACGCACCTATACGCAGGGCCCGGGCCGTTTCGCGGCCTCGCTGAAACGCGCGCTGCCGTTTCTGATGCTGGTGCTGGATGAACTCGAACGTCAGGACCTGCCGGGCGAGTTCGCGCTGCTGCCGTACCTCGAAAGCCACTATGAGCCGATCGCCGGCCGCAGCGGGACGCCGGCGGGGATGTGGCAATTCATGCCGGAAACGGCACGCAGCGTAGGCCTGCAGGTTTCGCCGCACTATGACGGACGGCTCGACGCCTGGGCCTCGAGCAACGCGGCCGTCGGCATGCTCAAGCGCTATCAGGACGAATTCGGCGACTGGCGCCTGGTCGACATGGCGTTCAATGCCGGCGAATACCGCGTCAAGAAACTGCTGCAGGAAAACCGCTCGGCATTGAGCCGCGAGGACATCGCCAGCCTGAAACTTTCGCCGATCACGCACGATCATCTGGCCAAGCTACTGGCGCTGGGCTGCGTCATCAATGACCCGAAGCGCTTCGGCGTGACGCTGCCGGAGCCTTCCGCCGACGATCATCTGGTGCGCGTGACGCTGACCGCCCCCCTCGACATACGCGTAGCGGCACGCCTGGCCGATGTGCCGGAAGACACACTGCGCCGTTACAACGCTGGTCATCGCCAGTCGCGTATCTCCGCGTCGGCGCCGATGCATCTGCTGTTGCCCAAGCCATCGCTGTCGCGCTTCCAGCAACGCTATACCCAGCTCGCACCCAGTGCCTGGAGCACCTGGGACGCGGTCAAGTTGCGCGAACGGCGCGGCGTAGAAGAGCTGGCCGGTGCGGCGGCCGTGCCCATCGATCTGGTCGGGGCAGCCAATGGCGTCGACCCCGCACGCCAATTCGCCGCGGGCGCAACCGTCTTTCTGCCGTCGGCGCTGATCAAGAGCGTCGGTACGTCAGCAGAACCGCTGCCGCTGCCGCTGTCACCCGAAGCGCAGCAGCGCCGGTCGACAACGGTTACGGTCAAGAGCGGCGACAATTTGTGGACTCTGGCCAAGACGCACAGAGTCAGCGTCAATAATCTGCGCCGCTGGAACAAGCTCAGCGACAAGGCGCAGCTCAAGCCGGGGCAAAAACTGTTCATCCAGGCAGTGGACTGATGCGTGGCCACGCCACGACGAGGACAAACGCGTGTTCGAACACCGCCGTGGACAAACCGCTACACTTCAGCGTTGTTAGGGAGGTTCCTCGGCGATGCGGGACGGCTTCGTTCGTGGAGGTCCGATCTCTGCACAGCCTGCATCCAGCGTGTTTGTGAACAACAGCGCCGGGCACCGAGCGACAGTCCTCGATCATCCAGGTCTTACCGCGGACGGCTTCACCATTTATCGGAGGTTTCATGGGTTTTCTGCATGGCAAGCGCGCGCTGATCGTCGGCATCGCCAGCCAGCGCTCCATCGCCTGGGGCATCGCCAATGCGATGCATCGCGAAGGAGCGCAACTGGCTTTCACCTACCAGAATGAACGCTTGCGCGATCGCGTCGACGAAGCAGCGAATGCGTTCGGCAGCAATATCGTGCTGCCCTGCGACGTCTCCACCGACGCCGAAATCGACGGCATGTTCGCCGAGCTCGGCAAGCACTGGGACGGCTTCGATATCCTCGTGCATTCGGTCGGCTTCGCGCCGCGCGAAGCGCTGCAGGGCGGCTTCCTCGACGGGCTGACGCGCGAGAACTTCGCCATCGCCCACGATGTTTCCAGCTACAGCCTTGCCGCCCTGTCCAAGGGCGCACGCCCGCTGATGCAAGGTCGTAACGGTTCGGTGCTGACCCTGAGTTATCTGGGCGCCGAGCGCGCCCTGTCCAACTACAACGTCATGGGTCTGGCCAAGGCCAGTCTCGAGGCCTGCGTACGCTACCTTGCGTTCAACCTGGGTCCGGACGGCATCCGCGTCAACGCGATCTCGGCCGGCCCGATCAAGACGCTGGCAGCGGCCGGCATCTCCAACTTCCGCAGGATGCTCGACCATGTCGAGGAACATGCGCCGCTGCGACGCAGCGTGACCATCGACGAGGTGGGCAATGTAGCCGCGTTCCTGAGCTCGGACCTGGCCTCGGGCATCACCGGCGAAATTACCTATGTGGACTCGGGCTACAACATTCTCGGCATGACCGGGATCTAGCAGAGTCCGCGCTGGCCGTGATTCCGGATCTGCTGATGTCGCGGGCCAGGAACAAAAAAGCTGCCTTCCGGCAGCTTTTTTTGTTGTGACGTGACGGATACGCGGTGCGGCTACTGCATGCGGTCTTCGGCGATCTGGATCTTGGCCGACTTGCGCAGCGAAGCGATGAAATGGCTGGTCGCGGTCATTGCGTTGAGGCTCTGCAGTTGGTTGCGCACCGACTCACGTCCGGCTTCATCAACCTTCGTCACATCACCGTCGACGACCTTGTCCAGCGCGAACAGCGCATAGGCATCGTCAAGCAGCGCGACGCTGCCGTAATCGGACTTGCCTTCCGCCGGACGCGGCAACTTGAACGCCGCGCTCGCGATGCGCGAATCCACATTCGACGCGCTGCGGCCAGTGCCCTTTGCGTCGGCAACGCTGAGCTTCAGTTCGGCGGCGAGCTGCTCCAGCGTCTCGCCCTTGCGCAGGCGCGCCAGCAGCGACTCAGCGCGTTCGCTCGCCTGCTTGGCCAGCGCCTCGCGACTCAGGCGGGCACGGATTTCTTCGCGCACTTCATCGAGAGGCCGCTGCTCGCTGCGTTTGTGTTCGGCAATGCGCACGATGAGTTTGTGGTCCGGCGCGAGATCGATCATGTCGGAGTTGTTGCTCTCGACCAGTACGGTATCGGAGAACGCCGCCTTGATCACTGCAGGATTCGTCGCTATGCCTGCACCGCCGGTGCGCGCGAACAGCGGAGTCTTCTGCACGTCCACGCCAGCGGCTTTCGCCGCGGGTGCAAGTGAACCCGGATCGGTCAGCCTCGCGTCTTCCACCTTACTGGCGAGCTCACTGAACAAGCGGTCACGCTCGGAATCCAGATAGCTCTTGCTCAGTTCGGCCTTGACCTCGTCGAAAGTCTTTTCCTTGCGCTCGCGAATGTCGCGCAACTGGATGATGTGGTAACCCTCGGCCGACAGCACCGGCTCGGAAACATCGCCTTTCTTCAGGGCAAACAACGACGACTCGAAAGCCGGATCGATGACGCCCGGCTCCAGCCAGCCCAGGTCGCCGCCCTGCGCCTTGGATCCCAGGTCTTCCGACGACTCCTTGGCCGCCGCCGCAAAATCCTTGCCTTCGCGCACGCTCTTGGCAATATCCTGAGCCTTGGCCAGCGCCACCTTCTGCGCGTCCGCATCGCCGCCCTTGGCGGTGATGAGGATGTGCGAAGCCAGGCGCTGTTCTGGCGTCAGATAGCGCGCTTTTTCCTTCTCGTAACGGTCACGCAGTACAGTTTCGTCCGGCGTCTCTTCGACCTTTACCGCTTTCGCGTCGAACTCGATGTAGTCGAGCGCGACCTGCTCGGCCGTCATGTATTCCGCACCGTGACTCTTGTAGAAGCTCTCCACTTCCGCATCGTCGATCTTGGGAGCGTCGGCTGGTTTGGCCAGGGTCAAGGTTCGCAGATCGCGGGTCTGATCGCGCAGACGAATATGCGCGTCGATGTCGCGCGGCGTGACGATGCCGATGGAACCGATCAGTGTACGCAGCTCGTCGGCGGCAAGTGCCTGGCGACGTTCTTCCTGGAACTGCATCGGCGACTTGTTGATGCCGACCAGCACGGCGCGGTAAGCGCTCTCGTCGAACTTGCCGTCGACTTGAAACTGGGGGATGGAACGAATCACATCGCGGACACGCTCGTCAGGAATCACGACGCCGAGCTTGTCATTCGCATTGAGCAGAAGCTGCTCGTCGATGAGCGCGTCGAGCACCTGGCGCTTGATCTCGGGACGTTCCAGCAAGGCCGGATCGAGCTGGCCACCAGAGCGTTGCAGCACGTTCTGCCGATAGTTCTGGAAACGCTCACGGAACTGGTCGGCGGAAATCTCGGTCTTGTCGACCTTCGCGACCCAGGTCTCGTTGCGACCCATGAAATACGACTCGATGCCGAAGAAGGCGAACACGAAAACCAGCGCGCCGAGCACGATTTTCGCTATCAGTCCGGAAGTCTTGTCTCGCAGCGATTGCAACATGAGGCTTGCCTGAACTTTGTGGGAGTTCTGCAGCAGCGTGTGTGCGCTGCCACCTGCGCCGGTCTGGCGCGTTTCCGACCGCACGGTCTGGCTGCGCGTCGGATAGAAAAAAGGGCGCCTGGTGCGGCGCCCTTTCAAACATGGCGGAGTGGACGGGACTCGAACCCGCGACCCTCGGCGTGACAGGCCGATATTCTAACCGACTGAACTACCACTCCATGGTGTTGGTGGGTGCTGAGGGTTTCGAACCCCCGACCCTCTCCGTGTAAGGGAGACGCTCTACCGCTGAGCTAAGCACCCCCGCGGGAGCCGATTAGTTTAGGGCATCCTTCAGGGCTTTGCCAGCCTTGAAGGCCGGGTTCTTGGACGCCTTGATCTTGATCTCTTCGTTCGTACGCGGATTGCGTCCGGTACGTGCGGCGCGCCCGCGCACCGCAAAGGTGCCGAAGCCGACGAGGGAGACGGTGTCGCCCTTCTTGAGTGCCGCGGTGATCACTTCAACCATCGCATCGACCGCCTTGGCTGCATCAACCTTGGTCAACTCAGCGGAATCGGCAACCGCGCCCACGAATTCTGATTTGTTCATTTAACAATCCCTCTCGGAAACTGCGACCCGCTACGCTTAATTCTGTGGCGAAACGACTCTGTCCCTGGAACACCGGGTGACTTTCGGAAAGTGCGCTTCGCGGACCCCGTGATCGCCCGGACCTTTGCAGTCACTCGGACCACGTCCCGGCCTTTATACCAGCGGCCCAGAAGGCACGCAACATAAGGCGTGGCGCCATTTTGCGCGGTTTTCGCATGCTCGCGAGCGTTCCGTCGGCGAGGCTGGCATGCCCGTCGACTGCGCTGTCGCGCAGACGAAAAAGGCGGCACGAGGCCGCCTTTTTCATTGCTCACGATCATGTCGCTGAGGTCAGTGCGGACGCACCGGTTGTGGTTCGCCCGGCTCCTCGCGCTTGGTTTCACTGGCCTTCTTTTCGCTGGGATCGGTTCTTTGCACCGGCGTCAGCGGCCGCTCCAGTGCGATGTCCAGCACCTCGTCGATCCAACGAACCGCATGGATATCCAGCGTTTCCGTAACGTTCTTCGGAATATCGACAAGATCCTTCTTGTTCTCTTCGGGAATGATGACAGTGGTGATTCCACCGCGATGGGCCGCAAGTAGCTTCTCCTTGAGTCCACCGATTGGCAGCACTCGGCCGCGTAGCGTTATCTCGCCGGTCATCGCCACTTCGGAACGCACTGGAACCTTGGTCAGCGCCGATACCAGCGCGGTACACATCGCAATACCGGCGCTGGGACCGTCCTTGGGCGTAGCCCCTTCCGGCACGTGGATATGGATGTCGTATTTCTGGTGGAACTCCGGGTCGATGCCAAGCCGCTCGGAGCGGCCGCGCACCACGCTGAGTGCCGCCTGGATGGACTCCTGCATCACATCGCCGAGCTGGCCCGTGTGGATCAGCTTGCCCTTTCCCGGAATTATCGTTCCCTCGATGCTGAGCAGATCGCCGCCAACCTGGGTCCAGGCGAGACCCGTCACCAGGCCTACTTCGTTCTGCAGCTCGGCGCGGCCAAAAGTGAATTTCTGTACGCCGAGATACTGATCGAGGTTGGCCGAGTCGACACGCACCGCGACAATCTTCGCGGCCTTGACCTTGACCTTGCCTTTGCCTTTGGGCTTCGCCCCTTCCTTGTCTTTTTCGCTGACCTCGTCCTTTTCCTTGGCCGCGCCTTCGATCAGTGACAGTTCCTTGACCACCTTGCGGCAGATCTTGGAAATCTCGCGCTCGAGATTGCGCACGCCGGACTCGCGCGTGTAGTAGCGGATGACGTCGCGGATCGCTTCCTCGTCGACGCTGATTTCGTCGGACAGGAGGCCGTTCGCCTTGATCTGTTTTGGCAGCAGATAACGCCGCGCGATGTTGATCTTTTCCTCTTCCGTATAGCCGGGTATGCGGATCACCTCCATGCGATCCAGCAGCGGCGCGGGAATGTTCAGCGAGTTGGCTGTCGCGATCCACATGACCTCGGACAGATCGAAATCGACCTCCAGATAATGGTCGTTGAACGCGCTGTTCTGCTCAGGATCGAGTACTTCGAGCAACGCCGAAGACGGGTCGCCGCGGAAGTCCATCGACATCTTGTCGATTTCGTCGAGCACGAACAGCGGATTACGCGTGCCCGCCTTGGACATGTTCTGCACGATGCGGCCCGGCATCGACCCGATATAGGTACGGCGATGGCCGCGGATCTCGGCCTCGTCGCGCACGCCGCCGAGCGACATGCGCACGAACTTGCGATTCGTCGCCTTGGCAATGGATTGGCCCAGGCTGGTCTTGCCCACGCCGGGCGGTCCGACCAGGCACAGGATCGGTCCCTTCATCTTGTTGACGCGCTGCTGCACGGCCAAGTACTCGAGAATACGCTCCTTGACCTTCTCAAGACCGAAGTGATCCTCGTCGAGAACGTCCTGGGCGCCCTTGAGATCCTTGCGCACCTTGCTCGTCTTCTTCCACGGCACGCCGACCAGCCAGTCGATGTAGTTGCGCACGACAGTAGCCTCGGCCGACATCGGCGACATCTGCTTGAGCTTGTTCAGCTCAGCCTTTGCCTTGACCTCGACTGGCTTGGGCATCCCTGCTTCGTTGATCTTGCGCGCAAGCTCGTCCAGTTCGTTCGGTGTCTCCTCGAGATCGCCGAGCTCCTTCTGGATAGCCTTCATCTGCTCGTTCAGGTAGTACTCGCGCTGGCTTTTCTCCATCTGCGACTTGACCCGCCCGCGGATGCGCTTCTCGATCTGCTGCACGTCGATCTCGCCGTCAACGAAACCCATGAGCGCCTCGAAGCGCTCACCGACGTCGACCATTTCCAGCAGGCGCTGTTTGTCGGCAAGGCGGATCGACAGGTGCGCGGCAATGGTGTCGGCAAGGCGGCTGGGGTCATCGATGCCGGCCAGCGTCGCGAGCAGTTCCTGCGGCACCTTTCGGTTAAGTTTTACAAACTGCTCAAATGTGGAAACCAGGGAGCGCGATACGACCTCGATCTCGCGCTCCGAACGCGAGTAGACCGGGTCCAGCGGCTTGATCTTGCCGACCATGACGCCGTCACGCTCGCGATAGCCGACGATATCGGCGCGCGAGGCGCCTTCGACGAGCACCTTGATCGTGCCATCGGGAAGTTTCAGCAGCTGCAGCAATGTAGCCAGCGTGCCGATGGCATGCAGATCCGATTCGCGCGGATCGTCAACATCGGGGCTGCGCTGGGCGACGAGCAGAATCTGCTTGTCGCCTTCCATCGCCACGTCGAGCGCGCGAATCGATTTCTCGCGCCCGACGAACAGCGGAATGACCATGTGCGGATAGACGACCACGTCGCGCAGCGGAAGAACGGGCAGTTCCAGCAGGCTCGTTTCGGTGACGACAGACTTTTCGGACTTTTCCATGAAGCGTTTCCTGGCGGCGACCCATCAGGCCGAGCGGATATGGATCCAGCCTGAGCGCAGGCCGTTGGAGCGTCAAGTGCGGACGACGTGAACGAATGCAAGTGGACGCATGCGAGTTGAATGCCGGCCAAGCTTCAGCGCGGCGGGCTCAGTCACGGCAATGGGAGGGTCGTACAAGCGGGCGCGGCATGAGCCGGCTGGCAGGACGACGCCACCGGCCTGATGGCCGGCGGCATGGAACGAAAATTACTCGGCGACGGCGCGCGACTGCAGGTTGCCGCGGTAGATCAGGTAGGGCTCGGCCTGACCGTTGATGACGGCCTCATCGACAACAACCTTGCTGACGTGCTCCAGCGACGGCAACTCGTACATCGTATCGAGCAATACCTGCTCGAGAATCGTACGCAGGCCGCGCGCGCCCGTCTTGCGTTTGAGCGCCTTTCGCGCAACCGCGGTCAACGCTTCCGGGCGAAACTCGAGTTCGGCGCCTTCCATCTCGAACAGCTTCTTGAACTGTTTGACGATCGCGTTCTTCGGCTCGGTCAGGATCTTGACGAGCGCCGGCTCGTCGAGCTCTTCCAGCGTAGCAAATACCGGCAGACGTCCGACAAACTCGGGAATCAGGCCAAACTTGACCAGATCCTCAGGCTCGACATCGGCCAGAACCTTGCCGACCGAATTGGACTGCTTCTTGCTCTTCACGTCGGCCGAAAAGCCGATGCCGGTCGATTCGCCGCGCTGCTGGATGATTTTCTCCAGGCCGGCAAATGCGCCGCCGCAGATGAAGAGGATGTTCTTGGTGTCGACCTGCAGAAATTCCTGCTGCGGGTGCTTGCGCCCGCCCTGGGGCGGCACCGACGCGATGGTGCCTTCGATCAGCTTCAGCAGCGCCTGCTGCACGCCTTCGCCGGAAACGTCGCGCGTGATCGACGGGTTCTCGCTCTTGCGCGAAATCTTGTCGATCTCGTCGATGTAGACGATGCCCGTCTGCGCCTTCTCCACGTCGTAGTCGCATTTCTGCAACAGCTTCTGGATGATGTTCTCGACGTCCTCGCCGACATAGCCGGCTTCGGTCAACGTGGTCGCATCGGCAATCGTGAACGGTACGTTGAGCAGACGTGCAAGCGTCTCGGCCAGCAGGGTCTTGCCCGAACCGGTCGGGCCGACGAGCAGGATGTTCGACTTGGCCAGCTCAACCTCCTCGCTCTTCTGCCGCGTTTCGAGCCGCTTGTAATGGTTGTACACGGCCACCGCGAGCGTCTTCTTCGCGCGCGTCTGGCCGATAACGTATTGATCGAGAACGTCCATGATCTCGCGCGGCTTGGGCAGGTGGCTGCGCGCGTTGGCAGCCTTCTCCTCAAGTTCCTCGCGGATGATGTCGTTGCAAAGCTCGACGCACTCGTCGCAAATGAACACCGACGGACCGGCAATCAGCTTGCGGACCTCGTGCTGACTCTTGCCGCAGAACGAACAGTAAAGAATCTTTCCGCTGTCGCTCGAACGGCCCTGCCGATCGTCAGTCATGCTCTGCCTCAAAAACCCGGGATAACGTGTTCGTCACGAAGAATAGAACCCGCTGCGCCCATGGCGCAAGCGCGGGCGCAGCCGGACTATTGGCTGGGAAGGCTTTTCGCCGGATCAGGACTTGATGCTGTCGGCCGGGCGCTTTTCGAGCACGGCATCGATCAGCCCGTACTTCTGCGCTTCCGGCGCGCTCATGAAATTGTCGCGATCGGTGTCCTTGGCGATGATCTCGATGGGCTGGCCGGTGTGCTTGGCCATGATCTCGTTCAGGCGCTGACGGATGGTCAGGATTTCGCGCGCATGAATGTCGATGTCCGACGCCTGGCCGCTGAATCCACCGAGAGGCTGATGGATCATCACTCGTGAGTTCGGCAGCGCATAACGCTTGCCCTTGGTGCCGGCCGTCAGCAACAGCGCGCCCATGCTCGCGGCCTGACCGATGACCATGGTACTGACGTCGGGCTTCAGGAACTGCATGGTGTCGTAGATCGCCATGCCTGCCGTGACCGAACCGCCCGGGCTGTTGATGTACAGGTTGATGTCCTTGTCGGGATTCTCCGACTCCAGGAACAGCAGCTGCGCGACCACGACGTTCGCCATGTAGTCGTCGATGGGGCCGACCAGGAAAATCACGCGCTCCTTGAGCAGGCGCGAGTAAATGTCATAAGCCCGTTCGCCGCGCGAGGTCTGCTCGACCACCATCGGCACCAGGTTGAGGTTGCGGATCGGCTCAAAACCCTTGGACATGGATCACTCCGAATCAGATCTACCCGGGCCAGGGGTTCGTTACGGGCCTGCCGGCGGCGAATGCCGGCTTGCCTGCATACCAAAACGGGCCAGGTCGTTGACCTGCCCCGCCGTTGGGACTCAAGCCGTCGGACGCATCACTTCATTGAAACCGAGCTTCTGCTCAGTCGCCTTGGCGTGATCGGCAATCCATTCGGTCACCTGATCCTCGATGACCCGGCTCTGCAGCGCGTTCATCAACTGGGGATCGCGGTTATAGAGTTCAACCACCTGCTCCGGCTCTTCGTAAGTCGAGGCGATGGTCGTCAGCGTTTCGGCGACGCGACGCGAGTCCAGGCGGATGTCGTTCTGGCGCGCGATCTCGCCGAGCAGCAGGCCGGCGGCAACGCGACGGCGCGCGACATCGGCGAACGCTGCTGCGGTGACGTTGGCGGTCTGGCCCTGCTGGCGGGCCTGGGCCTCGGCCTGGCGGACCAGGGAGTTCGCCTCGGCGTCGATCATGCCCTGCGGCAGTTCGAGTTCGCTGTAAGCGGCGACCAGCTTTTCGACCACTTCGCTCTTGAGACGGCCCAGCAGGGTGCCCTTGAGCTCGCGCTCCAGATTTGCCTTGACGTCGGCGCGGAATTTGTCGAGGCCGCCATCACCGATACCGAAGCTTGCGAAGAAACCGTCGTCCAGCGTCGGCAATTCGGGCACCTGCACACGCACGAGCTTGACCGCGACCTGAGCTTCCTTGCCGGCCAGATGCTCATTGCGGAAATCTGCCGGGAACGTCAGATTCAAGGTCTGTTCGTCGCCAGCCTTGAGGCCGATCAGGCTGCTTTCGAGTTCATTGAACAGGGCGCCCGAACCGACCACGGTACCGACGCGATCCAGTCCCTCGGTTGGGAAACGATAATCGCCGGCCTGGGCCGAATACTCGAACAGGACCATGTCACCGGCCTGGGCTGGACGCTCGACGAGCGCCCAGGTGCGGCGCTGCTGGCGCAGGGTGTCGATCATGGTGTCGACGTCGGCGTCAGTCACATCCGCCGCGACGCGGACGATCTCCAGGCCTGAGACATCGACCGTGCCGATTTCCGGCATGACTTCAAACGTGGCGGTGTATTCGATCTCGCCATTGCTCGGCGCGCCGGTCGTGGCGACCGACGGCGGCATGGCCGGGCGCAGGTTCTGTCCTTCCATCGCCTGAGTCAGGGTCGAACGGATCAGTTCGGACATCGCCTCATTGCGCACCTGAGCGCCGAAACGTTGCTCGATGACCTTGGCCGGCACCTTGCCCGGACGAAAGCCGTTCAATCGGACGCTGCGACCCAGATCGACCAGCCGGCTCCTGACCTGGCTGTCGAGTTGATCAGCCGGAACCCGCACGGTGAGCTTGCGCTCGAGCTTGCCCACGTTTTCAACGGAAACTTGCATTGTTGCTCCTCGAACGGCGATCGGCCGCGTGCCCGCCCCAACGGCGGCCGCGCGGCCACGAAGTCTGATCTGGTGCGAACGGAGAGAGTCGAACTCTCACGGGTTGCCCCACTGGAACCTAAATCCAGCGCGTCTACCAATTCCGCCACATTCGCACACCGCCGGAACCGACTCGATTCCGGTTGCGCTCTACTTTGCGGAAAGCCACGTGAGGACCGACGAAAGAAGATGGTGGGCCGCCCCAGACTCGAACTGGGAACCTACGGATTAAGAGTCCGCTGCTCTACCAATTGAGCTAGCGGCCCACGATTGGGGTGGATGATGGGATTTGAACCCACGACCCTCGGAATCACAATCCGATGCTCTAACCAACTGAGCTACACCCACCACAAAACTTACGATCGCATTGGCGCGCCCGACAGGACTCGAACCTGCAACCGTCGGCTTAGAAGGCCGATGCTCTATCCGGTTGAGCTACAGGCGCAGTCATTCGTTTGCGCAGGCTGGTCGGGGTAGAGGGATTCGAACTCTCGACATCTAGCTCCCAAAGCTAGCGCTCTACCAGGCTGAGCTATACCCCGTGTCAGTCCAGAACTCGGTCACCCGTGACAATCCCAAAGAACCGAGGATGTTACGGGGGCCTGCCTACACCGTCAATCGTCGAGGCACTACCCTAAAGCCTTGCATCAACCACATACGACCTTGCAGAACTGCCGCCAAACAAAAGGGTGCCGCAGCACCCTCGAATAAATGGCGCGCCCGGAAGGATTCGAACCTCCGACCACCAAGTTCGTAGCCTGGTACTCTATCCAGCTGAGCTACGGGCGCGCACTAACTTTGCCATCCCTGCGTTGCTCGACGCGTCCCTTGCGTCGTCCCCGCCGCCTGTTGCCGCCGCGACGAGAGGCGGGATTATTCGGATCCTGGCTGTGTTCGTCAACAGGTTTTGCGTTTTTTTTTGCCGGGGCGACGCGACCAAGTCGAAATGACGATGACCCGACCGCCGCTGGTCCGCGACAGAAAACCCCCGCGCCACGAGCATGCCGGTCCGCGTACGACCATCATCTCTCCGCGGGACATTCAGACCGACCCACATTGCATGTTGGCCAACAACCGACAAATCGCGCCGACCAGGCAAGCCCAGGCTTAGTTGCGAAAATACTATTATATATAAATACATTTTATGCTTGGTACAAGTGATCACTTTCGAGCGCGTGAGGACGTCGCGCGAGTCGCTCGCCTGGCCGTGCCGGCCTCTGGTGCGCCTGCAACATTGGCAGCGACCGCGGGCAGCGTGTCGGCGCACTGCCCGCGAAGAGGCGCAATGTGGAGCCGCCCCCCCAACCCCACCGCGAACCGTCCGGAATCGAAATGCGGCCACGTAGCGCTGGCGGCTGGCCCGCCTTTCTCACACCGGTTCATAGAGAGGCGGTTGAGACGCTCCACTGATGCGCGCCGCGGTCGGAGTGACGGCGAAGGCGGTCGACACTACGTCGAGCCGACACGAGGGAGCAGCGCGCATCGGATCGGTGCGAGCGTCTCGACGGCTGCGGCAGGAGGGGCGTGGGCAATGCGGGCCAGATTCACCGAACCTGCCCGGTTCGCCAACGAAAAAAGGAACCTTGCGGTTCCTTTTTTCGTATCTGGCGGAGAGAGAGGGATTCGAACCCTCGATAGAGCTTTTGACCCTATACTCCCTTAGCAGGGGAGCCCCTTCGGCCTCTCGGGCATCTCTCCGGATTTGTCTGCTCGCCGTGTCGCACTGGCCGACTCAGCAAGGCGCGGAAGAATAGCGACTACTCCGCGCCGGGTAAAGCCCGCAACTCAAGATTCGCTGCCTGCGGTGCCGGCGCCCGGATCTTGCTCGCGCTTGATGCGCTGGTAAATCTCTTCGCGGTGCACGGCGACATCCTTGGGCGCATTGATGCCAATGCGGACCTGATTGCCCTTTACTCCGAGCACGGTGACCGTGACCTCGTCTCCGATCATCAGGGTTTCTCCAACCCGGCGAGTCAGAATCAGCATCGTTCGTCTCCTTTCGCCCTACGTCCCGGCCCTACGTCCTGGCGACCGCACACTGGAAATTGCGAATGCGCACGGGACCGCTTCCGCAGCCTGGCTGCTGATTCCGCGGCCCTCCCCATTGCTCACTGTCCGCGAAAATTCCGAGAACCGTGTCAGTCGCCACTGAAATTTTTACCTGCGAATTGGGGGCGACCACGCTTCACTGATACTAGCGGACCGCGCACCTGCCACGCAATTGAAGCCACGCATTACTTTCGGCGTATTGCCGTGCGGCCATGACTCCATTTAGCGAGCAGGCAAGGCCGAGACTATCACCGCAAAAGTAACGCACTCGTCTAGGCGAGCTGTTGTTCGACCCAGCCGCGCACATCGGCGAGAACACGCGGCAGCGCGGGGGAATCCTCGCCACCGCCCTGCGCCATGTCAGGCCGGCCGCCGCCCTTGCCGCCAATCTGCCGGGCCACGAAACCGACGAGGTCCCCCGCCTTCACCTTGCCTGCGGGAGCACCCTGCACGCCAGCGGCGAGAGAGACTTTTCCGTCCGCCACCGAGGCCAGCAGGACGATACAGTCCGGCAGCCGCGCCTTGATCTGGTCTATGCCCTCGCGCAGCCCCTTGGCGTCGAGTCCTTCCACGCGCGCGGCAATGAGCTTGGTACCCGCGATGTCCAGCGCCGCGTCGGCCAGCTGCGCCGTCGCTGCGCCGGTCGCCTTGGCCTTGAACGATTCCAGCTCACGCTCGGTGCGCTTTTGCCGTTCGAACAGCTGACGCAGCTTGTCGGCTGCCTCGGCGGTCGTCGAACCGAGCAGTTGCGCCACTTCGTCGAGACGCCGCTCCTCTTCACGCACGAAGGCCAGCGCACCCGCTCCGGTCGTGGCCTCGATGCGACGCACACCGGCCGCGACGCCGCCTTCGCTGAGGATCTTGAACAGGCCGATGTCGCCCGTCCGTGCCACGTGCGTGCCGCCGCACAGCTCGGTGGAGAAATCGCCGAATTTGAGTACGCGCACGTGCTCGCCGTACTTCTCGCCGAACAGCGCCATCGCGCCGAAATCGATCGCGTCCTTGTAAGCCATGGTGCGAACGTCCGCGGCCGCGTTGCGGCGCACTTCGGCATTGACCATGTCCTCGACCGTACGCAGTTCATCCGGTGTGACCGGGTGAAAATGCGAGAAGTCGAAGCGGAGTCGATCGGGCGCGACCAGAGAACCTTTCTGCGTGACATGCGTGCCGAGCACCTGCCGCAGCGCGGCGTGCATCAGATGCGTCGCCGAATGATTGAGGACGACGGCAGTACGGCGCGGCGCATCGATCTCGCCGCGCAAGTTCTCGCCGAGACGCAGGGTCTTGCCTTCCCAGCGGCCCACATGTCCGTGAAATGTGCCGGCGAGCTTGATCGTGTCGCGCACGGCGAAGCGGCCATACCCCGTGCTCAGCAAGCCGATATCGCCGACTTGTCCACCCGACTCCGCATAGAACGGCGTACGGTCGAGCACCAGCGTTGCGTCCTCGCCATCCCTGAGCTCATCGACGAGACGCGAGCCGCGCACGATACCGACGAGCTTGAGCGCGTCGGCGGACGCAGCGTCGTAGCCCAGGAACTGCGTCGCTGGCAGTTGCTGGATTGCCTCGGCGGACAACATGGCCTTGGTTTCGAACTGGCTGGAGGCACGCGCCAGATCCTTCTGCGCCTCCATGGCCTTGTTGTAGCCGTCCATGTCGACGATCAGGCCGCGTTCGCGTGCAATGTCCGCGGTGAGGTCCAGCGGAAAGCCATAGGTGTCGTAGAGACGGAAGGCCTGTTCGCCCGGAATCGAGCCGCTCGCTTTCGCCGCGACCTCCTCGAACAGCTTCATGCCCTGCTCCAGCGTCATGCCGAAACGTTCTTCCTCGGCCTTGAGCGCGCGCTCGACCATCCCACTCTTCTCGACCAGTTCCGGATACGCCGCGCCCATCTGCTCGACCAGCGCCGTGACCATCCTGTGGAAGAACAGTCCGCGCACGCCGAGCATGTAGCCGTGGCGCAGCGCGCGCCGGATGATGCGGCGAAGCACGTAGCCTCGCCCTTCGTTGGACGGCAGCACGCCGTCGACGATCAGGAAGCTGCAGGCACGTATGTGGTCGGCAATGACACGCAGCGACGTGTTCTCGAGGTCTGCCGTGCCGGTGAACGTCGCAGCCGCCCGGATCAGGTGCTGGAACAGGTCGATCTCGTAGTTGGAATGCACATGCTGCAGCACGGCGGAGACGCGTTCCAGACCCATGCCGGTATCGACGCACGGCGCCGGCAGCGGCGCCAGCGTGCCGTCTGCAGCGCGATCGAACTGCATGAACACGTTGTTCCAGATCTCGATGAAGCGGTCGCCGTCCTCGTCGGGCGAGCCCGGAGGGCCGCCAGCGATGTGTTCGCCGTGGTCGTAGAAGATCTCGGTACACGGGCCGCAAGGGCCGGTATCGGCCATCTGCCAGAAATTGTCGGACGCATACGGCGCACCCTTGTTGTCGCCGATGCGGATGATGCGTTCGGCCGGCAGGCCGACGATCGTGTTCCAGATGGCGAACGCTTCGTCGTCGGTGTGATAGATGGTGACGAGCAGGCGTTCCTTCGGCAGCTTCCAGACCTCAGTCAGCAATTCCCACGCATACGTGATCGCATCGTGCTTGAAATAGTCGCCGAAGCTGAAATTGCCCAGCATCTCGAAGAAGGTGTGATGGCGTGCGGTATAGCCGACCTGGTCGAGGTCGTTGTGCTTGCCGCCGGCACGCACGCAGCGCTGCGAAGAGACCGCACGCGTGTAACTGCGTTTTTCGGCGCCGAGGAACACGTCCTTGAACTGCACCATGCCCGCATTGGTGAACAACAGCGTCGGATCGTTACCCGGAACCAACGGGCTCGAGGGCACGATTTCGTGACCCTTGCTCTTGAAGAAATCGAGGAAGCTCTGGCGGATCTCGGCACTGCTGCGCATGGTCGTCGTCACTGGAGGCGGAAGTCGGACACGCCGGGGAACGATCGGCCAAGATTGCCTGGGAAGTCCGGATCAACTGCCGACCCGTGCAGATCGGGATCGGAATCGCGGCTACGGAAATACAACGCCGGCCGCGAAGGCCGGCACGTCCGTTCAAACCATCCCTAATCGAACTCCTCGGCGGAGTCGTCCACGTCATCGGCGTGGGTGATGGTCCTTACTGTGGCGGCATCAAAGCCGCGGCGCAAGAGGAACGCGGCGCGGCGCGCGCTTTCCCGACGGTCGCCATCGGCGACGGCAGCGGGGAATCGGCGTCGATAGATCTGGCGCGCCAGGACCAGCCAGTCCGTACCTTCGCGCTCCAGCGCCTCACGCGCCTCGGTGTCGGCGATGCCGTGGGTGCGCAACTCAGCCAGGATACGGCGCGGCCCCTGGCCCTGGCTGACACGGCTGCGTACGAGCAGGTCGGCAAAGCGGTCGTCGCTCTGGAACTCCTGCTCCTGCAATCTGGCCAGCGCCTGCGCGGTTTCGTCACCGGTATAACCCGTGCGATCCAGCTTGCGCTTGAGTTCGCGCTCGGAATGCTCGCGTCGCGACAGCAAGCCCAACGCCTTACCGTAGGCGCTGGGCAGCGTTTTGTCGTCACGCTTGCGGCTCATGCGGTGCGGATGCCCTTGCAGGCTTGCGTCCCGGCCGGCCTCGCGGCCGTGGCCGCAACGCCGAGGATCACGCCTCTTCCGGCTCGAACTCCGGCGTCGACACCGCGCGCTTCTCCGGCATCATCTTGATGCGCAGGGCAGCCTCGATCTGTGCGGCCATGTCCTTGTGCTCGCGCAGGAAGTTGCGCGCATTGTCCTTGCCCTGGCCGATTCGCTCGCCGCTGTAGCTGTACCAGGAGCCCGATTTTTCCACCAGCTTGTGGTCCACACCCAGATCGATCAGTTCGCCTTCCTTGCTGATGCCTTCGCCATAGAGGATTTCGGTGAAGACCTGCTTGAACGGCGGCGCGAGCTTGTTCTTGACGACCTTGATCTTGGTCTCATTGCCGATGATCTCGTCGCCCTTCTTGACCGAGCCGATGCGGCGGATATCCAGGCGCACCGATGCGTAAAACTTGAGCGCGTTGCCGCCGGTCGTGGTTTCCGGATTCTGGCCCGGCATCATGTTGCCGATCTTCATGCGCAGCTGATTGATGAAGACGACGAGGCAGCCGGATTTCTTGATGTTGCCGGTGAGCTTGCGCAGCGCCTGGCTCATGAGACGGGCCTGCAGGCCAACCTGCATCTCGCCCATCTCGCCTTCGATTTCAGCCTTCGGCGTCAGTGCGGCGACCGAGTCGATCACGACCATGTCGACCGCATTGGAACGCACCAGCATGTCGACGATTTCCAGCGCCTGCTCGCCCGTGTCGGGCTGGGAGACAAGCAGGTCGTCGACGTTCACACCGAGCTTTTCGGCGTAGCTCGGGTCCAGCGCGTGCTCGGCGTCGACGAAGGCCGCAGTACCGCCCATACGCTGGCAGCTCGCGATGGCCTGCAGGGTCAGCGTGGTCTTGCCCGAGGACTCCGGGCCGTAGATCTCGACGACGCGCCCGCGCGGCAGACCGCCGATGCCCAGAGCCATGTCCAGCGCAAAGGAACCGGTGGAAATCGCATCGATGGGCTCGGCGACCTTGTCGCCCATGCGCATCACCGCGCCTTTGCCGAATTGCTTCTCGATCTGGCTCAGGGCCGAAGTGAGCGCCTTGCGCTTGTTGTCATCCATTGCCATTGCTGAATTCCTCGTCATAGGGGTTTGCGCCGCGCAGTGTCGACGCCGGCGTTCTCACGCGGCGAGACGAAGTGGTACAGACGGCGAACAGACTGCCGGATTATTCCACACCCGGACCGGACCGGCCCGCATGCGGCGCGGGCCGCGTCAGGCGCTAAGAATTTTCTGAACGCCGGCGAGCGCAACGGCAACGGTGTGACGGCGTACCGCCTCGCGATCGCCGTCGAAATGGAATACCTCGGCGTGAGCGTAGCCGCCACGCCGTTTCCAGCCGATCCAGACGGTGCCTACAGGCTTGCCCGGCGTCGCACCGCCGGGTCCGGCGATTCCGGTCACCGCGACCGCGACCGATGCACCGTAGCGGGCGAGCGCGCCCGACACCATCTCGACCACGGTCTCCTTGCTGACGGCACCGTGCTGGGCCAGTGTTTCGGGCCGCACGCCCAGCAGGGCCTGCTTGGCTTCATAGCTGTAGGCAACGAGGCCGGCCTCGAACCAGGCCGAACTGCCAGCGATGTCAGTCAGCGTCTTGGCGATCCAGCCGCCGGTGCAGGACTCGGCCGTGACCAGCATCTGAGCGCGCTGTTGCAGGATGTGCGCGACGACCTGGCCCAGCCGGAACAGTTCGTCATCGTCAGGTGCGCCGGGCTCGGACATGAAATTTCCTGTACGGGTGAAAAAGGCCATTGCCACCCGACGATGTCGGACGTCGGGGTGTTCTAGCTCAAAAGCAGGTGCGCGCCAAGCATTGCGAGGTGCCGTCGCTGCCCAGAGGGCGGTCTTGCCGACCGCATTGCGGGGAAGCCCGGATCGCGGTCGAGGCCTCCGTACTCGCTATCGCTGTACGGCGCATAGGCAGCTCGTGCCCGGTCGCGGGCATATGGAGTCGCCGGGTGCTGCGCTGTCATCGGGGTTCCATGACTTACGACATAGACCGAATTGTCTAGACAATTCGGTCTACCAATCCTATGCTGCGTCCGACCCGAAATGCGCCGAGTCATGCATGCCGAAGAATCGCCCCAAGACCCCGAAGCCGACCGCGGCCGAACTCGATCTGCTGCGGGTGATCTGGCGCCTTGGTCCGTCCACCGTCAAGGACCTGCACGCCGCACGCCTGAGTGATCGCCCCGATCTCATCTACGCCACGGTCCTGCGCCTGATGCAGGTCATGCACGGGAAAGGCCTGCTCACGCGTGACGAGAGCGAGCGTTCGCACGTCTACGCCGCCGCGCATGCGCAAGACGCGCTGCAGACCAATCTGCTAGGCGACCTTATCCAGAAAGCCTTCTCCGGCTCTGCCAAAAGCCTCGTGCTGGCCGCGCTGCGCAAACATGTCAGCAGCAAGGAACGCGAAGAGATCAGGCGTTTCCTCGCGGAGAACCCGGATGAGTGATTTTCTCGCGACCGTGGCTCCCGCGCTGGGTCACGCACTGCTGCATTTTCTCTGGCAGGGCACGCTGATTGGCGTGCTCGCGATGCTCTCGTTGTACGGTCTGCGTCATGCACGGCCGCAGGCGAGATATACCGTCGCATGTCTCGCCTTGCTCGCCTGTGTGCTGGTGCCTGGCCTGACCCTGGTCGCGCAGCTCACCGCGACCGCGCTGCCGGCGTCATCAGCCCTGATGCGACCACTCTTCTCGCCCATCGGCGGCGGTTCGGGCGCATCCACCGGGCAGCACTTGCTCGCATTCGCCGTCACGACGCCGTTCACCGACTTGTCGAGCCGGGTCGTCGCGCTATGGGCCGCCGGCACCAGTGCCATGTTCCTGCGTCTGGCCCTGGGCTTGGCCTGGGTCCGGCACATGCGTCGATCGCCACAGAACGCGCTGCACACCGCGTGGCAGAACCGTCTGGATGCCTTGGCAGTCCGCTTCGGCTTGCGCCATGGCGTGCTGCTCCACCTGGTCGATTCGCTCGACTCGCCGATGTCGGCGGGCTGGTGGCGCCCCGTCGTGCTGGTCCCCACCGCATTGCTGGCGCGCATGCCGCCTGAACTGATCGAAGCATTGCTGGCGCACGAGCTGGCCCACATTCGCCGGCATGACTACCTCGTCAACCTGCTGCAGAACATCGCGGAAGCCCTGTTGTTCTATCACCCGATCACGTGGTGGCTGTCGCATCGCATCCGCGTCGAGCGGGAGCTGATCGCCGACCAGCTCGCGGCCGGCGTCATCGGCACACCGCGCCACCTCGCGCTGGCGTTGTCGGAGCTGTCCGACCTCCAGCACATCCACCCGATTATGCGTGTGGCGCAGTCAGCCTGCGGCGGCGATCTGCTGTCACGGATCCAGCATCTCGTGCGTCCCAGGAAATACAGGCACGGTCGCGCCATGCTCGTCTTTCCGTTGCTTGGATTGGCCGCGGCCTGCACCGCCGCTTACGCGTTTGCGTCGATCCCACCCTCCGGCCCCGCAGCGGTGGCCGATGTCGTTCGCCGCACGCCCCCTGACCATGTGTCCGACGCACCGATGCGCGCCACATTCGCGCTCGTCCCGGAGACCGGCGACGCCATCCCGATCTGGGGTCCGAGCGATGATTTCACGGCGATCGAGGCGGCGAGACGCAGCGTCCAGGGCGAATTTCTCTGGGTCCGCCGTGGTGGCGTGGACTACGTCATCACCGATGCTTCGCTGCTCGCCCGCGCTCGCCAGGCCTGGCAGGAAACCGACACGCTGAGCCAGCAGATCGACCTGTTGAATGCAGCGATGGCTATCCGCCATCACAAGGCCACGATGTTGCGCGACCGCGTGGAAGCGATGTCCGCGCCGATCGAGCCCTCGTCCGACGAACTCCAGGCACAGTCCGACTGGGATGGCGTGATTCGTCAGCAGCAGGCCGAATCCCATCGTCAGCAAGCCCTGGAAAAAGCCTGGAACGCGCTCGCCACCGAATCGGAGCGTGCGATGGAGCCCGTGCACGCGCTCAGTCAGCAGATCGAGTCGCTCAACCACCGACGGGAGAAGGCGGCGGAACGGACCGGGCGCGAGTTGCGAAACCTCATGGACAACGCACTGGCGCTGCGCCTCGCGAAGCGAGCCCCACCGCGCGCCTGACCGCCTGCAACGCCCAACCCGACGGTGACTGCCGATGCTTCGGTTACACGCCACCAGGCGACGAGGCAGCGGCGACCATGCCCTGCAATTCCGTCTTGGAGACGTCCGTGAAACTCTGCCTTCCTTTCATCGGCTCGCTATTGATGGCATGCACATCGGTGCTCAGCGCCCGGACCGGCCACCCAGCCGGCATATCCGGATCCACCGAAGACGCCGCGAGAATTCTCACCACTGACACGCCGCTGGCCACATCGGCCGGGCACGGCTTCATCGCGCCCGCTGGTTGGTCGGTCAAGGCAGCGGGATCGTCCGTGGTTCTGACCGCGCCCGAAGGTGGCTCCCACATCGTTCTGGTCGACGTCATCGCCAAGGACGCCGAAGCCGCAGTCGCTGCCGCCTGGGCAGCCTATGATGCCCAGGCGCGACCGCAACTCGAAAGCGCCAGCGACGGCGCCCCGCGCAATGGTTGGGAGCAGATTCGAAACTACCGATACGCAACGGCAGCGAAAGACCGGCGCGAAACCGCGGCGCGGGCCATGCGGCACAAAGATCGCTGGATCGTCGCGATCCGCGACATGACGACAGACGTCATGGCCCGGCGCGACGCGCAACTGGAACTGATCTTTGGCCGACTGCAGCCGCAGGGCTATACCCGCGAGTCCTTCGCCGGCAGGACCGCGCACACGCTCGACGCGGCGCGTGTCGAGGCGTTGAAACAGTTCGTCGACGACGCACGCCGGCAATTCGACGTTCCCGGCGTGGCCATCGGCATCGTGCAGGGCGGCAAGGTCGTGCTCACGCAAGGCTTCGGCGTGCGCGAGCTTGGCAAGCCCGAAACCGTCGATGCCGACACCCTGTTCATGATCGCCTCCAATACCAAGCCGCTGACGACGCTGATGCTGGCCAAGCTCGTCGACGCGGGCAGGTTCACCTGGGAAACGCCCGTTACGCAGGTGCTGCCGACGTTCAAGCTCGGCGATGCGGACACGACTCGCAAGGTCCTGATGAAACATCTGGTCTGCGCCTGCACGGGCCTGCCGCGCCAGGACATGGAATGGGTGTTCCAGAGCGAAGACACGACAGCGGCATCGGCATTGACCACGCTGGCCACGATGAAACCGACCAGCGGATTCGGGGAAATCTACCAGTACGCCAACCTCCCGGCGGCGGCGGCGGGGTTCATTGGCGGGCATGCGCTCTACCCGGAGCGGGAGATGGGTGCTGCCTACGACGCTGCCATGCAAACGCTGGTGTTCGAGCCTCTCGGCATGAAATCGACCACGCTCGACTTCGACCGCGCACTACGCGCGGACCACGCTTCACCGCATTCGGAAGATGTGGACGGCATGACCGTGCCGGCCAGCATGGACCTGCAATACACCGACCTTCCCATCCGTCCCGAAGGCGGTGCATGGAGCAGCGTCAACGACCTGCTCCGCTACGTACAGATGGAACTCGACAAGGGCTTGCTGCCCGATGGCACGCGCTACATCGCCGAAGCGCCGCTGCTGGCGCGCCGCGTGCAGCAGGCATCGCGCGGCAACGACCTCGGCTACGGCATCGGCCTGAAGATCGACCGCAGCAGCGGCACTACGCTGCTGCACCATGGCGGCAGCATGTTCGGCTTCATTTCCGACGTGATGTGGCTGCCGGAACACAACGTCGGCGCCGTCATACTGACCAACGCCGACCAGGGCGGCATCAGCATTCGCGGGCAATTCCGGCGACGCCTGCTGGAAGTACTGTTCGACGGCCAGCCGGAAGCAGTCACGAACCTGGCGACGCAAAGCCGGCGCATGAAAGAAGACGTCGAAACCCGGCGCAAGACCCTGACGGTGCCGGCCGATCCGGCGCTGGTACGAACACTGGCCGGCCGCTACCACAACGCGGAACTGGGCAACATCGACATCTCACGCAAAGGCGCCACGACCTGGCTCGACGTAGGTGGCTGGCGCAGCGAACTGGCTTCGCGCCGCAACAGCGACGGCACTGTGGCCCTGGTCACGATCTCGCCAGGGCTGGCCGGTTGGCTGGAGTTCGCAGTCGCCGTCAACGAGGCGCGGCCGTCGCTGGTGCTGCACGACGAGCAGCGGGAATACGTTTTCGTCGCCGCAGACAATCGCTGCGGCCCCATCGGTGCCGGGCACGACAGGGATTCCGCACCGGCGCAACCCACGTCGCTCACGCCGTAGCCCCAGGTGTGGGCAGCGCCAGCAACACGCGACGGACGAATTGCTCGAGACATCCTGCGGAGACGACTCAGCCTCGCCTGCGAATCCGAGGCGCGCGCAATGGCGCAGGGCAGCATGTCCGGCAGCGCGATCGAGGGGCTTGGCAAGTCTTCGGCTCGGGACGTACTGGCCAAAGGACATTGGTCCGACATCGCCTAATACCACGAGGAATCAGGACCCATACGCCGTCCCCGGGGCGCCATGCATCGCGGGTTATGCAGCAAGCTGCATCTTTTTCCAGTTGTCTTCGCGTCCGGAACCGCCGTGGCGGTTGTAGCCGTCCCTGATTCTCGGGAGGCTGCGGGCAGTCGCTCCTTCATGCTTCGGTCGCGCGATCACCGCGGATCGGGGCGGGATGCGTGTAGTCGGACTCGTCCATTCCAGACGTCGCGAAGTAGATACACAAAAGCAAAAAACCCACGAGGCAGCAGACACGGCTCTTTCTGTAGGTTTGGTGTTTTCAAGAGAACACATGCAGCACGCGCTTGCCTGCCGCGTCGGTATTGACCGAACAGGCCATCTAGCTCAGCGGTCAACCATGGCCGCTGTGCGGAACTGCCCCGGACTCGCCCCGGCAATCCTGCGCATCAGCCGCCGCAGTGCGGTGGCGTCCTGGTAGCCGACGGCGGCGGCGATCTGGTCGATGGTCATGCGGCTGTTCTGCAGCAGGGTGCGGGCGCGCCGCAGCTTGATGCTTTGCACCAGGCCGCTGGTGCTCTTGCCGGTGGCCTGGCGCACGTGGCGGGATAGGGTCCGTTCGGAGACGCACAACTCGCGCGCGAGTTGAGAGATTGGCGGCACCTGCGGCAACGACTTTTCCAGGCGAGCGCTGAGCTGCGCGACCAGGGCGTGACCGCTGGCCAGCACCTCGGGCACGACAAACGCTGCCTGCGAATGTCGATGTTCCAGCAGCAGCATGCGCGCGACCGATTCGCTGAGCTGGGGCCCAAAGCGTTCGCGCAACAGATGCAGCAGCAGGTCTGCGTGGGCGAACGCGGCGCCGGCGGTTACCACCGGGCCGTCGGCGCAGACCATGCGGTCCGCATCGACCTTGCAGTGCGGCGATAACCGCGCCAGCACCGGCGCAAGCCACCAAGTGGTGGTGGCGCGCCTGCCTGCGAGCAGGCCGGCCGCATGCAGTACGAACACCGCTGAGCACGAGGCTGCGACCTGACCGCCGCAAGCCACATGCCGGGCAAGCCGCCGCGTGATCGCGTTGCCATGTGGCGTCTGCATCTGCGCCAACAGTGCCTGCGGGTCGGCGCCCAGGCCCGGGATCACGCAGATGGATCGCATGCCCTGCCGCCGCGGCGGCAGGCGCCGCGTCTGCACACTGATGCCGTCGCGCAGGTGCAGGCAGCCGCCTTCCAGCGAATAGAGGCCCCAAGTCGGCACCGCCGTGCCCTGTTTGGCCGCCAGTTGTGCGGCGGCATCGAGGATGTCGCGGCTCATCGCCACGCTGCTCGGGTAGGCGCCGGGGAACACCAGCACCTCGAAATCCTTCATGTCCGCTCCAGCCCGAAAGCTGTCAGATTGGACACCAGGCCGGCCGCCCCTGTCGAGGCTGTAATCCTCGCCGCCAACGACTTCCACGGGCCGGCGATGCCGACGATCACTACCCTGCTGCTGTTCTCCCTCGCCGTGCTCGGCCTGCTGCTGTCGCCGGGACCGAACATGGTGATGGTCGTTTCGCAAGGCCTGTCCCACGGCGCCCGCGGCGCGGTGGCTTCTGCCGCCGGCATCTTTTTCGCCGATGTATTGATGACGGCGTTGGTCTGTACCGGCATCGCCGCAGCGGCGGCGGCCTGGCCCGCCTCGTTCGAACTGCTGCGCTGGGGCGGCGTGGCCTACCTGCTCTGGCTGGCCGGCAAAGCCCTGCGCCAACGCGATGCGGCACCGACAGCGTCACCCACTCCGGGCTCGGCCTGGCAGGCGCTGCGCAACGCCTGCGTGGTCAGCCTGTTCAATCCGAAGGCGCTGCTGTTTTTCCTGATGTTCCTGCCGCAGTTCGCCGATCCGCGCCGCGGCAGCATCAGCGCGCAGCTGCTGGTTCTGGGATTGCTGCTGTCCACGCTAGCCCTGGTTTTCCACGCGCTTTTAGGCCTGGCCGCGGGACGCGTGGCCGCCGTGCTGCGTGGGCGCCTGCCCGAACTGCGCTGGCTGCATCGCCTGCAGGCCGGTGTGCTGCTCGGCCTCGCGCTGCGCCTGCTGCTGTTGCAACGGCCGCTGTCGGCCTGATTCCTACCCCGCAGAGCTTTCTATGCACGCCTGCTCCGATTCCACCTGCTCCGATTCCGCCTGCACCGATTCGCTCGACGACCCGCTCACGGATTTCGACCCACGCCACTACACCTTCGACGGGGCGGAGAAACACGTATTCGTTTCCGGCCGCGGACCCGCGGTGGTCGTACTGGCCGAGATGCCCGGCATCAGCCCGCATGTGGCGCGCTTTGCCCGCTGGGTACGCCAGGCCGGTTTCAGCGTCTACCTGCCGTCACTGTTCGGTGTCGATGGCGCCTGGCCATTGGCCGAGGAAGGGCTGGCCGTGCTGCGCCGAGCCTGCATCAGCGCCGAGTTCCACGCGCTGGCCGGCCGCGGCGCCAGCCCGGTGACGGCCTGGCTGCGCGCGCTGGCGCGCCAAGCGCTGGCCGAATGCGGCGGTCCCGGCGTGGGTGCGGTCGGCATGTGCTTCACCGGCAACTTCGCGCTGTCGATGATGCTGGAACCGGCTGTGCTCGCCGCAGTGCTGGCGCAGCCTTCGCTGCCACTCGACGACGCGGGCGCGGTCGAGAGCAGCGCAGAGGAACTCGCAGCGATCCGGCGGCGGCTGGAACGCGAGGGCTTGTGCGTACTGGCCTACCGCTTCGAGGGCGACCGCCACTGCCGCGCCGAACGCTTCTCTGCCTACCGCGAATCACTGGGCGAGCGCTTCGTGGGCCAGGTGCTGCCGGACAGCGCGGCGAACACCGATCCGCCGCCGTTCTTCCGGGACGTCGTCGCCAGTCCCCACAGCGTGCTGACCGCGCACCTCATCGACGCCACGGGCGAACCCACGCTGCGGGCGCGCGACGAGGTACTGGCTTTCCTGCGGCAGCGCCTGACGGCCGCACGCCCCGCCGACAAGGAATTCACGGCATGAAATTGGGATTCATCGGCATCGGCCACATGGGCGAGCCCATGGCCGCCAACCTGTTGCGCGCCGGTGTTGCGCTGACGCTGTGGAATCGCTCGCCGGACAAATGCCAGGCGTTGGCCGCGCTGGGCGCCACTCTCGCGCCCTCGGCCGATGCGCTGTATGCCGCGTGCGACACCGTGCTGCTGATGCTCTTCGACAGCGCTGCCATCGATGATGTGCTGGGCCGCGGCAGCGCGGCCTTTGCGGCGCGGGTCAGCGGCCGTACCGTGGTCAACCTGGGCACCGCCGCGCCGGCCTATTCCCAGGCGCTTGAGCGGGACATCCGCGCGGCAGGTGGCCGCTACGTGGAAGCGCCGGTATCCGGCTCACGCGGTCCGGCCGAGCGCGGTGAACTGGTGGGCATGCTGGCCGGCGACAGCGACGCGGTCGAGCAGATCCGGCCGTTGCTGCGCCCCCTGTGCGTGCGCTCATTCGACTGTGGCGCGGTGCCCGGCGCCCTGCGCATGAAGCTCGCGGCCAATCACTACCTGGTCGGCACCGTGGCCGTACTTGCGGAAACGATGCAGGCGGCAGCGCTGGCGGGCCTGGACCTGCGCCTGCTGCAGGAAGTGCTGGATGCCGGCCCCATGGCCAGCGCCGTCTCGCGCGCCAAGCTAGACAAGCTGGTGCGCAAAGACTTCAGCCCCCAGGCCGCAATCCGCGACGTCGCCACCATCGCCGAACTGGTGCTCGCCGAATGCGCGCGCAGCGGCGCCGACGCGCCGCTGGCGCGCCAGTGTGCCGCGCTGTACCGCCGCGCTGCAGAGTCGGGTCACGGCGACCTGGACATGGCGGCCGTCATCCACGCTTTTGGACAAGCATCGTCATGATTGTTAACTTTTCCCTTTTTCATCATGTGATCCGGAACGGGTTCGGACGGGATTGCGCACTGGCCCTGATCGCCTGGCTGGCAACGGCCACTGCATCGTTGCAGGCAACCGAACTGGTGCCGGTGGCCGAAGTCGCCGCCGATTACGTCAAGCCACAGCAGCGCATCGACCTGGGCGATGGCCGCCGCATCAATCTGTACTGCAGGGGCAGCGGCAGCCCCACGGTGGTGTTCGACGCCGGCCTGAGCGACTGGTCCAGCACCTGGGCTCTGATCCAGCCCGCCGTGGGCAAGCACACGCGCGCCTGTGCCTATGACCGACCCGGCATGGGCTACAGCGATACCGCACCCGGCCGGCGCACGCCGCGCCGGGCAGTGGAAGATTTGGCCCGGCTGCTGGACCGCGCCGGCATCGAGGGCCGCGTGTTGCTGGTCGGGCATTCCCTGGGCGGCTTCCACGCGAAATTGTTCGCGGCCCTGTATCCCGCCCGGGTCGCCGGCCTGGTGCTCGTCGATCCGGCCGAAGACCGCCTCTGGCAGCGCGTGACGCCGGCGCTGGGAAAGCGCTTCGATCCGGCACTGGTACGCAGTGCCGTGCGCGAGGACGAGGAAGGCATGGCCGCCGCCGTGGCCCATCTGCGCGAATGTGCCGGCTGGGCGCGCGCCGGCGAACTCAGTGATGCGCGCTACCTGACCTGTACGGATCCCGTGCGCCGGCCGCTGGGCGAAACTATCGTCGCGGAACGGCGCCGGCTGCAGCCGCTGCCGGCGTACCAGGAGGCCCAGGCCGCCGAGATCGGAGCCTTCATGTACTTGCACGATGCCGAGGCCGACGCAACCTACGCGCGCCTGTTCGACCGCAGGCTGGCCCTGGGCGAGCTGCCGTTGATCGTGCTGACCCACGGCTTTTACGACATGTCGGAGGACAACAGCGAGGTGCACTACCTGTCCTGGCGCATGGCGCACGCGCAGACCGCCGCCCTGTCCAGTCGTGGCAGTCAGCGCATGGTGCCCAACTCCCTGCACAACCTGCAGATCGACAGCCCGGCAGCAGTCGTGGACGCGGTACTGGCGGTGCTGCAGATGGCGCGTGAAACGCATTCGCCCGCCGCCGCGCAGACAAGCCCTGAAGCTCCGAACTGATCCGACAGCAGTCCCGCGCGCCAGCGCCCGGCGGTAAACGGCGCCGACGGACCAGGGGCTGCCGCAGCAGCCTGCGGTTTTGCACCGTTGTTCGATGTTCCATTTTGCACAAGGTACGGAAATCCGATGCTACGCGTTCTTGGCTATGCGGCTTCGCTGAATGTGCGCAAGGTGTTGTGGGCCTGCGAAGAGCTGGGACTCGCTTACCGGCGCGAGGACTGGGGCGGCACGGCGCGGCCGACCTCAGACCCAACCTTCCTCGCGCTCAACCCCTTCGGCATGGTGCCGGTGATCGACGACGACGGCGTCATCGTGCGCGAGTCCAACACCATCCTGCGCTACCTGGCCACCCGCCACGGCCGCGTCGACCTGCTGCCCACCGACGCCGCCGCCCGCGCGCCGATCGAGGCCTGGATGGACTGGCAGATCTCCGACTTCAACGACAGCTGGCGCGTGGCGTTCCAAGGCCTGGTGCGCCGCCATCCCGAGCATCAGAACCGCGCCCGGATCGATGCCTCGGTCGCGGCGTTCTCGCGCCTGGTCGCCCTCGTCGATGCACGCCTGGCCGACACCGGCGGCCACATCGCCGGTCCGGCGTTCACGCTGGCCGACATCCCCATCGGCCTGTCCATACACCGTTGGCTTTCCCTGCCCGTGCCCAAGCCGCAGTACCGCGACGTGGACCGCTATTACACGCTGCTCTGCGAGCGCGCGGGATTCCGCCTGCACGGCCGCGACGCCGGCCCATGAAAAACCGCACGCTACCGCAGAACGCCGAATGCCTTTTCACACGCTACAAGGCCTGGGCGGATGCAATTTTCCTATCCGTGGTCGCCGGTCTGCCGTCGCACGAACTGATCGCGCCACGTCCCATCGGTTTCGGCAGCCTGATCCGCACGCTGAATCATTCCTACTGCATGGACGTGGTCTGGCGAGCGCATCTGCTGGGCCGGCCGCACGGCCTGACGACGCGCAACCCAGCCGAGCATCCCGCCATCGACGCGCTGGTCCAGGCCCAGCAAAGCATCGATGCTTGGTACATCGACTACGCCGCGTCCCTGTCCGGCGCCGACCTCGCCGAGGTCGTCGAATTCACCTTCATCGGCGGGGGGCAAGGGGTCATGACCCGCAGCGCCATCCTGCTGCACGTGGTCAACCACACCACCTATCACCGCGGGCAGGCGGCCGACATCCTCTACCACCTCGGCGTGTTTCCACCGGCGACGGACCTGCCGGTGTTTCTGCGCGCGGCGGGTGGCGAGTCGGACGAATTCAGCCGGTACACAACCTAGCCCCCTCCCGCCGCTCTGCCGCTGGCTCCGATTACCGATCGGCTTGTCCGTTGGGTCGGGCAGTCCAAAGATCGAGCCGCGCGGACGCGATGCTGGGGAAATCACGCGCTTCGCCGACCTTAGCCTTGACGACAGCATCGCCCACCCGGCGCTAGACGATGTAGGTCTTCTGGGTGGCGTTCACCTTGACGGCAAATCCGGGCAGCGCGTCGGGGTGCGCGTCGGACACGATGTAGGGCGTTCCCGATGTGTTGGGCACGTAAACTACGCGACCCGACGGGTCCAGATCAGGCCCAGCGCCGAAGGCCAGCTCGTGAAGCACGAGGGTCTGAGATAGCTCCATTTTCATGGGAAAACTCACTGTAGCCCAGGAAATGGCCCCTCGAGGGCAAAGCTACCCACTGGGCTACGTATGGGCTACAGATCGGAGCGCAAAGTGTGTTTTTTGGGACGGTAGCTGGCAAGAAATGGCGGAAGCTCACGGAAGCCGAGAGACAGGAAAAGCTGTGAAATCAGAAGCTAAGAAGAAAGAACCGACCAACGGCGCAGCGACCTCCGAGCACACGCCGCTGATGCGCCAGTAACAGCGTAGGTTCCGAAATCGTGATTTTCAATCGATTTCCATGCAATTTTATCACTGACAACTGCGAACCTTACCTCTGTGGACACCGGCATGGACACATTTCCTATAACCGTTCACCGCTTCCCGCAGCACCCGATCACTGTGGACACAGACAGGCAGCGGGCGTGTTTTTGAGTAGCGACGCCCGCTAGCAGTCAGTCCTCGTCCGGCGTCAGGATGGTGGCGACGCATTCACGTTGATCCCCGGCCCGAGCATCAGCGCCAACCTAGTCAGCTTAGGCCGGCGTCCACCGCGCGGCACAACCCGCACCTCGAACTCTACTCGACCATTGTGGCCCCGGCGGGCCGCAGCACGTGCCGCCAGCGACGCCATCCACATGACGTCCCACAAACGCCCCGACTCGTCCTGCGGCGTTCTCTCATCCGGACTCCAGCAGACGCAGGTCGCCCAGACCCGGGCGGTCAGGGCGACTGGAACCTGGAAGCCCGCCTCTTTGGCCATAACGCCAGCCTCCATGAGCACCCCGTCCTTCAGGGCTTCGCTGCGGGTGTAGGTGTGGATCACATCAGCGTCGGTAAACATGCTTCGCTCTTTCCTTTCTGGTCCGGCCCGGACAATCCGTCCCGGATGGTCCGGATGGACACCCCCTGCCCGGAGGGAGGCGCGGTCCAGCTTGAGCGCAGCGAAACGGAGCCGGCTGGCGCGGGCTGGAGGGAGGAACGACCGACGACACGGGCCGGTGACGGGGGCTTGACCGAGGAAGCCGAGCGTGAGGGCTGCTTTTGCTTCGTTCTCCGCTTTCCCGTGGGAGGGACCTACGTCTTACGGCAGTAGGCAAGGTGGGCCAGAGCCGACGCGGGGACTCTGCATGGGAATCGGAGGCATCGGATGATCGGCCTGCATCGACCAACCGACTCGGCGGATCTTCAACGCCTCACGGCCGACCGTGAATCCTGACCACAGTTGTTCCCTACTTTCAGCAGGTTTTTCCTATGGCCTACGTTTACCTGATCTCCGAAGAACCTCATCCCGGAGAAGTCAGCGGCCCCTGGACCAAGATTGGCTACACGAAAAACCCACCCGAGTGGCGTCTGGACGCCAACCTGACGCGAGGCAACTCCCGCGTCCTATCCGTCCTCACCGCATTCAAGTACCCCACCGAGGCTGACGCGCAGGCGGCCGAACACCGGTCCCGTCGCCTTGGGGAAGGAGACAAGCTGCTGGCAGTGAATCACCGCCCAGCACGGCCGCCCACCCCGAGCTGGCGCGGGCGGGAGAACAGTGAAAGCGACTACACCAGTTTGGGCGCTGCTAGACCGAGGGAGCCGAGCGTGAGGGCCGATCTGTGCTTTTCCTCTTTGCTGTGAGAGGAACAGCCGTCGAATGACAGATGCACACTAGTTGCTAGCCGTGTTCCTCACGGCCGCCGTCATGAGGAGTCAAATCGACCGCCCCGGCAAGAGCGCCCCTCACCTCATACGCCTTCGTTTTCCAGGTTTGCCATGCCCTACGTTTACCTGATCGTTGAAGATCCCCATCCCGGAGAAGTCGTTGATAAATGGACCAAGATCGGCGCCACGATCCGCCCCCCCCCCGAGTGGCGCATGCATACCAACATGGACCCGGGAAACTGTCGCGAGTTGTCGGTAGCTGCCGCCTTCAAGTATCCAACCGATGCAGCCGCGTGGGCCGCCGAGACGCAAGCACATCAACACTTTGCCAGCGTTCGCGGCCGTCAGAAGTAGTTCCGCATTCCGTGGCGGCAGGTGGATCAGTGGCTCATCAGCGCCGGCGCTATTCGGCGGACAGCTGAGGACATCGAGGCTGACAAGGCGAAGTACGCATGAACGATTCCGGCAACCCGATCCAAGACGCCACGACGACCAGATCCGGTCAGCGATAGAACACCTTCGGGGCAAACCCGTCTTCAGGTCGGTGGATGTAATCCGAACGATCTCGGGTTCTATCATCGGGAAGTTGGTGTGCGAGGTGCGTCTCCAAACGGCATGTTCGGCAAGCGACCCACGCGGCACGCACATGAGTTTGGCATCTTCCGCGTGTCACCGGACCAGACTGTCGACGACGGAGAGGCAGGGACGGCAACAGCTGCAATTTGGCGGCACGCATCGTAGCTACGGCGCAGGCTTAGCATACCGAGATTCCAGTGGGATGCAGACGTGATTCCCTCTCATCGTCTTACTTCTTGCAAATACGCGACAGGACGCAGCGAACATTCATATTTGTGAATGTGAAGACGAACCCGAAAGTTGCGGCACACCAATCCACTCTACATAAATCCAATTTGATCGGAGTACACTCGACCCGGACCGAGGGCGCAACGACAAAAGCAATATCGTACCGGCCGCCGCTTCATGTGGTGCCGTGAATGACCTTGATTCCTTCGTACGCTACTAAAAGGGGAAGCGTGATGAGATCGAGTATTCGCTGTCTGGCGTTGGGATTTTTTGCCCTTTTGCTCGGCGCTTGCGCTGCCAGCAGCACCAAGAAAAAGGATCATTTCCACAACGACGTGGCGGCCTCTGTTCAACCTGATCAGATTTCTGCTCGATGGAAAGAGCTCTCTGACAACAAGCCGGCAGGCTTCAGCAATTCCGATTACGTTCTGATCGGATTTAGCCTTGCGGACAGCGCCTGCAACACTTACTTCGATCGGCTGATTCTGGCTTCCAATAAGCTACGCATGAGCAGAGCAGATGTAGTCGCCGTCGGAACGGCGGCAGCAACCATCATGTCGCTCGCCAAGTCGACCGCTCGCCAGATTGGCATCGTCGCCGCCGCATTCGGCCTCGGCTCCACGATTCTCGACAACACTCAACAATACCTCTACATAACGCCATACCCGGAAGAAACGCGAAAACTTGTCGAAAAAGCAATGTCCAGATATCGAGAGAGCGATCAGATTAAGAAGGTCGATTCAATCGCAATGGCGGACGATTTGGTGGCGGGCTACGCTCGCCTATGTACCTACTCAAGTATCACGCAACTCGCGAAGGATGCGATCTCGGGATCTCGCGCTTTGGATGACTCGAAACCTAGCTCAGCCGCTACTTCGGACCAGAAGATCGTTCTGCAGTCGGCGCAAACTGTGCTGGGACTCGCGGACAAGGAAATCACCAATACCCAGTGGGCTTCTATAACAGCAATAAGCCAACTCGGCGACGCTAGCGCCAAGCGCCGCAAAGAGCTATTGGATGCATTGCCGGACAACATTCGCAAAGCAATCTGGCTGGATGACAAGCCGACGGAGAACTTCCTCATTGTCACCCCATTACTGAAAAGCTTCGCTAGCAAGAATCCCCAGTTCAGCGCGATGGTAGAAAAGCTACGGGACCCTACCAAGTCCCCCGGAGCTTTGCAGTTTGATGCATCTTCTGAGTCCACCGAAAAGAGACAGATCGTCAACCCCAGTTACGTTAGACCCCACATCGTGATTGACAATCGATAGGCGGAGGTCGCCGTGACGTCGCAACGGTTGACGCGCCCACTTTGGCGACTCCCTCTAGGTTTCCTTTTCGCCTGGCTGTCGGCTAGCGCGACGGCAGTGGACTACGGCCGCCATATGTGTGTGGGTGACCCTCGAAACACGGAGGCGCTAGTGCTTGTCAATGTCGACGAGCTTTGCAATCGAGGCCCGCCTAAACAACCCGACATAAGGTACGCCCAAGAGAGAGGCTCCGACGAGCAGCGGCGCCTGTCTAAACGGATCTGCTCAAACCCTGCGCATCGTCTAGTCTGGTCGATCGGCCGGGAAGACGCCAGTATTCCCGAAATCCTGAGAAGCTCACACTTGGATATCCGTATCGAGGATCGACCAGGATTTCTCGACGATGTGAGCCGCAGTGCTTTTTCTGCCGACTTACTTGCTTCGTTAGCTATATGGCGCTCGGCATGCCGCGCGTGCGCACCGCTGTCGTGGTCGATAGTTCGCGTTGATAGCGACGTGTATGTCTCAAGCTATCTCAAATCTCATCTTGACGACCTCATAGCGAGTGCAAAGCACCCTAAGAAGACCTTCCGCTGGCCTGACCATCTGAGCGCCTGGATGCTGGGGCGAGGTCAGACAAGCGCGCGAAACACAACCGATCCTTACGTCCACATCTCAGCGGACACCCAGCGCTCATACGTCCGCGCCTTGGAGACTGTCAGGCCGCCACGTTATTGGGTGGACATGCCGGACAATTTAGGCGCGTCCAACATCGCAACGAGTCCAACCATCCTTAAAATTTCTCTACCGGATAGCGGAACAACGTGTGCGCGTCCGACGAAAGTGGCAGGTAACGATGACAACTGGATACCGAAGGACTTCGCAGCGGAGCCTATGAAGTTCTGTGACTCCGTGCTTCAACCGCCTCCAACGTCGGCAACTCCACCCCCGGTTGCTGACATTGTTGGATGCGCCGGCCCAACAATTGGCGTAGAGCTCAACCCGCTTTATTTCGGGTATGTGGCTAGTTCAGGAGTTGTGATCGGAAAAGGGACGCATAAGGTCGAACTTCTTTCGGCGCTCCTTCACGAGACGGGCCATTGGATCGGGATCAGGCACGTACAGGAGACCATGAATCTGTGGGGCGAGTGGAACGGCCAATCGCCGGAGACTCTACTCAAACACTGTCGGGCGGACTTTTCTTTCGAGGAATATCGAGCAGCAGTCTGGTCCGTGGCTTGCGCCACCGCGACGGAACGTGACAAGTGCAGGATGTCGGTCAACAGCCGCCAGCAAACCGTGATGCCGTCGTTTGCTGCGATGAGCGACCGCATTGGGCCGGAGACCAAATATTGCATCACGAACGCCGATCGGAACGCACTGGAGGCAAGCATAAACTTCGAGAGTCCTTACAGGCTTGACGATAGCGGCGGCCTGCATGCCCTTCTATTTGATAGGGAAATGCCTCTGGATCCTGACCTTCGCGATGGTGGCAAATGTCACGCTCGTCGAAAGTGAGCCGCGAACCCCTATCGGTAATGCTGACTTCGTAAGTTTGCTTCTGTCCGCGCGTCATCGGTGCTCGCCGCTACCACCGCACCTGGCGTTTGTCGTAGTGAGTAGTTGCGACTCTGCTGATCCTTTCGGCCGGATTGGATGGTTGGCCCGCCGCTCAACGTCATGTTGCTGAGTCGGATGAGTTGAGAATTTTCGGAAAGCTGTGATTGTCATCATTTCGCCGCACGGCTTGCACGCAACAGCGCCCGCACCGGTCACCAGGAGACCTCATATGCCACGTCTAGTCTTTCTCGTACTGGTAAGTGCGATCTTGGTGAGCCAGGCAAAGGCGGAGTCAGCTGAGACGGCAACGTCCGCTCAGAACTGGTGTGCGCAGGCGGAAGCGAGCCTTGTTGACGAGCTGGGCGGAGCAGCAAAGTGCTCAGCCGTGAAAAAGCGCTGTGTTCTCATGAACAACTATTGGTGCCAGAAGCATGGAACGACTCCCTGGAAGGGAACCCCAGGAGCTGACGGCAAGGATGGGATGCGGGATGTCGATGGTCATGCAATCTTCGCTGCCGCCGAATGGTCTGTTCGGGCGATTGCCATAGATATTCGCACGAAGTATCGAAGAAGGCTGACTTCGGCCATCGATATCGCCTCCCAATACTCCCCATGGTGTGACACGCTAGGCTCCAAAGCTGTGGTTGATGGAAGTGGCAGGAGTTGCAGGGATGGCAGGGCCGCTCCTCCGCCAGGCTTTTCTGGACCTATTTGCGACGCGCCGAAGTCGGCGAATCCGTCAATCTCGGACTGCAAACCTGGCTGCAACTGTCCGCCGTCGGCAGCAGCAAAGTTGATTCAGGATATCGGAACGGACGTGAACGCAGATCTGGAGCTTTTTGACAAAGACGGAAAGCCGCTAGCCAACTTGTCTATTTTTCTGCGCAACCTCGCGGCGCAGGAACAGGGCATTTACGTGCGCGAGAGTGTTATTGCCGCAGGTATTGCCAAGCTGTCGCAGTAACCAGCGAAACTCCAACGTCGCTGCTCCCCTGGCGTTTGCCTCACGAACCGGCTGGCGCTAGTCGGTCGCGGGTTGAACTCAGTCGATACATCGCGTCAGTTTCGGTTGCGTCTCTAAACCGGGGAAGCGATATCGAAAATTGTGCTTGGCAAGAACTCAGGAAGCGAAATATTGGCGACCCTGAGGTTGGATATCTGTGAAACGGGCTCGCTCCCTAGCTCGACGCTCGTCCGATCTCCTTTCGTCGCCTAGCTGCTCGTTTCGCCGCCGTGCTTGCTATGAGCATGGCATCCCACAGTACCTGGAGCCGGTTCAGTTTCCGGCCGCTCCAAGCATTCGACGGGGGCGGCAGCGGTCAGTACCACGGGACACGAAAACCCGCCTCTGCGGACTGGGATGACATAACAGGCGCGCCGTCCCGGATGACGAGGACTCGAACAACAGCGTCCGTCATGCGAGGTCAGCCGCTCAGCGGACACTAGCTTTAAAGCTCGGCCGCTTTGACACTCGCTGGTACAAGAGGGGACGGATATGCGATCTGACGATGTTGTCCCGGCCGGAAAGCGGCGCTTCCGATTCCCCGCCGTGCTGCTCGCCGCCGCCGTTGGCAGCTACTTGCTACTGATCTTTGGAGCCAGTTGGATCGCCGACGCGATCTATGCCAACGTCAATGCGGATGAAATCCGCGAAATGCCGGAGTCGGTGGTCGCACTGCCGCCGGCATCGGATGGCCAGCAGCTGCTCGGCGGCAGGGGCGAAGGATTGAGCTGCTCGATTCCTGCGCTACTCGCTCCGTTGTTCGACTTTCGACCGGTCTCCATTCAGTTCCGACAGGCTTGCATCGCGCACGATTTCTGCTACCGGCACGGCGCAGCGACGTACGACTACACGCAGCTCGATTGCGACCGACAGCTGCAGGAAGATGCCTTTCGCCTTTGTAAGTTCGTGTTTACTAAAGAACGTCAGCCGCTGTGCCAGTCGCAGGCGCGCCAGGTTCTGTTGGGCGTTCGCTTAGGTGGCGCCGGTTCTTTCCGACCGGATGCGTCGCTGATAGGTTGCGCAGATGGCACGTCCTGCGATTACCCAGATCCGCTGCACGTGAGTACCTACTTCGAGTACGAAGCTCTGCCGCGCGCACGCGATGAATTCGTTGTCGCACGTCTGGCACCGATTCCCCGACAAGCAATGTCGGATCTGCTCGGCAACGGATTGTATTATTTCATCGTCAGCCCATCAGCCATTGTAGTGCGGGTCTACGGTATTCGCCCGAACGGATCCGTGATCGAACTGGAGGATCTTCGGCGCCAGATCCGTGGCAGCGCAGCCTTCTTGCCGGCACCTCCCGAGATCATCGACGGGCGCTTCTACTGGTGGCGCCGGGACAGCCGTTCAAACACCGTGGGGAGTGCGCGAGTGCTCGATCCGTTGACTGCGTCGGAATCGGATTGGGCCGATGCGCTGCATTGCGCCAAAGCGACATGCGCAGAAGAGTCCGGCGATCCTGAGTCTCTGCGCATGCAGCCGCTGGCGTTGTCGCAAGGCAACCGGCTGGTTGGTCTGACGACCCACAGTTGTGGCAAGTTTGGCGGAGAGAGAAGTGAACCTTGCCTCGTGTCAATGGAGTCGCCCGCCTCGTTGCAGATGTGGCCAGTGCGTGCCGATTATTTTAACGATCTCGAACACAAGGACAGATACAAGAGCCTCGCGCTAAGCCCGTGGTTGAGTGGCCAGGGTCAAGCGCCAGTGCTGTTCTTCACTCGTCGCGACGCCGTGTATGACCGCAAGCCGGCGGATGATCTCTCACTGTTCCGTGTCCCGTTGCCGTCGCCGACGCTACAAGGAGCAGCGGTGCCAGCAGTGTTTGCTTATCGCGACTGGCGCGAGGACGACGAGCCGTTTCTCATGCGCGACGTCGAAAGGCCGGAGCTGCTATCTGTGCGACGCGACGCCTCAAACCCACAAGCGGCGATGCGTATCCATCGCCAACGCGGCGACAGCGCAGGGCGCTTCACCACCTGCGTGGAGCTTGGCGGCGACTGGTTGGATCTCGCCCCTGTGTTTCTGGGCCCCGATCTGCACTCAGCCATATTCCGCCGGCTGTCGCTGCCACGTCGCGGGGAAGCTACCGCCGAGTCGTTGCGGATGGAGTTTCGGAAGGTGGCGTTTACGGAAACGGGCTGCGAACTCGTGGCGCAAGCTGACATCGACTTCTCGCATGATGCGGCCGAGAACTATGCGGGTAAGGACGCGTGGAGCAACCGCACTCGTCTCGTCGCACTGCTGGTCGGTCAGACCATCGTTTCCGATATTGATGGAAACGGAAAAATCGACGTCATCGTGACGCAACCCGAAAAGGGAGCACGCACATTGGTACGGATGGACTTGCTTTGATGGAGGCCATCACGGGTGATCAATCTTCCCCCGGCCTCATGATGGTCGCCACCGGCCTGTGGTCGTCCCCCGGCCCAACATGCAGAACCAGCGTGGTCAGCTGAGGCACCTCCCCGCCTCGGGGCACTACCTCGAGTTCGAACGTCACCCGATCCCCCTCGCCCCGCCGGGACGCTGACCGAGCAGCAACGGCCGCCATGAACACGACGTCCCAAAGTCGCCCGACTCGTTCTGGATGGCTGGTTCGATCTCGGGCCAGGCAATCCATTCAGCCCAGACGGCCGCCGTCACTGCTACGGGACCCGGAACCCGGCTGCAGCCGCCTGGGATGAGACGTCGACCAAGCCGCCGTCCTGAATAGCTTGGGCACGGGTGTAGCTGAAAACGACATCGATGGGCTCGAACATCGTTGGTCTCCGTGCTGGTCCGGTTCCGACACCGTTTCCGGTATATAGGGACGGACACCCCGCTGCCCGCAGTGAGGCGCGATCAAGCAAGGCCGTAGGCCGAGCACCCTCAAACTGGCGCGGGCCAGAGCGACCAGGGGAGCTGGATATTCCGCCCATGAGAAGCCAGCGTTCCGGCTGATG